>JBELBG010000157.1:0-4286 GCA_042095435.1 Thiotrichaceae bacterium
TGTCGGCCATGCATTGAAAAAAAGAACCGGGACTGACACCAAATAAAATAACACCGACAAAATATCCACCGAAAATACCAACGACAATGAATATTGCTGTCAATATAGGTACGCAAATGACACCGGCTAATATTCGCGGCGCAAATAAATAACGATAAGGATCAATTGCCATGCATTCCAATGCATCAATCTGGTTGTCAACACGCATAATACCGATTTCTGCACACATGGCTGAGCCTGCACGTCCAATTACCATTAATGCTGTAATTACAGGACCGAGCTCTCGAATCAAGCTTAAACCAACAGCAGAACCGAGTAAGCTAATGGAACCAAAGCGAAGTAATGTATCGTAGAACTGTAAAGCGATAACCATACCGACAAACAATCCTGCAACAACAATAACCAACATCGAACGTGCGCCAATAAATGCAATTTGCTTGATTAGTGGTTTTAAAGAATAGGGCGGAGATATAATAGCTAAAACAGTTTCGTATAAAAATAATCCGGCAGTACCGAGACGTATCAATCGGTTTTCTATAGCAGACAGTGGTTGGATTTTAGTAGCGCTCATTTATTTACGCGTCAGTTTATCTAGATAGTCATCTGCATCAACCATATCTTCCATGGCCTTGCGTTCGAGCATATTAACAATTCTTGGATCAGGCGAGTTTCTGACTATGTCTTTATTACCGGTGATAATTTGATGACCGTCATCCAATACAGTAATTCGATCTGCAATTTTAAAAGCACTATCCAGATCATGTGTAACAACAACAATGGTCATATTAAGAGCATCACGTAATTGCAAAATTAAATCATCAAGTTCAGCCGAAGTAACCGGATCAAGACCTGCTGAGGGTTCATCAAAAAAAAGTACTTCCGGGTCCATCACAACAGCTCTGGCTAAACCTGCTCGTTTTAACATGCCACCAGATAGTTCAGCAGGCATGAGTGTTTCACTATCACCTAAATTCATTAATTCAAGTTTAAGGCGAGACATAATACGTATTGTATTTTTATCAAGCTTGGTGTGTTCGTGTAAGGGCAGTTCTACGTTTTCTTGTAGTGTCATCGAACTGAATAAGGCACCGTTTTGAAAAGCAACGCCAATCCTGCGTCGTAAAGCGTGCAACTCCTTAGCTTTTAGACGAGTTACTTCTTCATTCAGTAGTTTGATTGAACCTGATTTAGGTTTATTCAGGCCTATCATATGTCTTAATAGTGTACTTTTGCCGGAGCCGCTATGCCCCATGATGACCATGATTTCCTTGTGGACTACATTTAATGAAATATTCGACAGAATTTGTCTGTCGCCATACCAGGTATTTAAACCTTCTATTTCAATGATGTTTTCCGGTGTTTCATTCATGATATTTAATCGTTGAAATTACCAGAGCTATGATGCCAGAAAATATGAGCTCTGGCACGATGATGATTGAATTATTATAAAGAAGGGTTTGTTATACGACTGCTTATCTGTTTTGCCAATTGTAATGATTCATTCAACTCGACTTCGGATAGTTCACTTTTAAGCCTGTCTCTGCGATGTAAATCCATTGCATTTCCAGTATAGGCAACTACTTCATACCATGCCAATGCTTGCACCTTATTTTGCTCTACTCCTGTACCATTGAGGTACATTGTTGCCATATTTCTTTGAGCTATGGTGTGTCCTTGTTCAGCCGCTTTGCGATACCATTCGGCTGCCTGTTTATTATCTTGGCGCACGCCTTCGCCGTAAGCGAATGCAACGCCCAGCTTATATTGTGCAAGTACATAACCTTGTTCTGCTGCTTCATAAAAAAGATTAAAAGCAGTGCGATCATTCTGAGGAACACCATCACCAAAAGTATAGGCTAAAGCTTGCTCATATAATGCTTCAACGGAGTTATCATTTGCAGTTTGTTCATTATCAAGACTAACTAATTGTGGTGTGTTAGTTGTTTCTACTTCTGTTTCTTCAATAATAGCTACTTGTGTTTTTTGTATATTAGCAAGATTGTGCTCAGCTGAAGTATGTCCTTGTTCTGCTGCCATGGCATACCATTCTGCAGCTTGCTCATCGTTTTGTTCGATACCTTCTCCCATTAAATACATGTTGCCTAAACTGTACTGAGCATCAACATTGCCTTGTTGTGCCGCGCGTCTATACCAAAGCGCGGCTTGAATGTAGTCTTGTTTAACATCATTGCTGGAATAATATAATGTGCCTAATTGATACTGAGCATCAGCATCACCTTGCGTAGCTAATGAACGGATACGATCTATTTCAGACAATGTTGAAACATTATCGATAAGTTCTTCATTAACAGTTGTTTCAATTTCTGTTGTAGATTCGATTGTTTCACTATTATCAGCTAAGGCAATAGTTTCTGTGTTTTCATCACTATCACTACTGCCGAATAAACGTGAAAAGAACCCGGGTGATTCTTCCTCTATAGCAGGTTCACTTATTTCTATATCAGCGATTAATCCAGACTCTTCATTAGAAGCAAGTTCAAATGTTTCTATAGGCTCTTCAACTATTTCTTCGGCATTTGCTGTATTTGCTTCTGTAGTAACGATTTCATCATCACTTACAGTTTCCATTTCTTTTATTTCATCTGTTGTTTGAAGAGCGATAGCATCAACGTTTTCTTTCGTTTTTTGTTGGTCATCATTACCAAATAAACGCGAAAAGAAACTGGGTGAATTTTCTTTTTCCGCTATCGTTGTAGTACTGGGTTCTATATCTGTTATTAACTCTGTTTCTTCTTCATCAAATACAACTTCGTTTTCTATTTTTTCATCTACAGTTGTGGTCTTTTCGGCTTCAACAACTATATCTTCTTCTGTCTCTACATTAACTGCCTCAGTTTTTGCAGTTTCTTGTTCTGTTGCCAGCGCATCAAGTTTTAACTGATTTTCTCTATTTAATGCTTCTAATTTTTCCAGGTTTTCAAGATTTTTTTTAGCAGTAGCATGCCCCTGGTCACTTGCCAAACTATACCATTTGGCAGCGTCCGCATTACTCTGCTCTACATTCTCTCCAAGAAGGTACATATTACCTATGCTGTATTGTGCATCAACATTGCCTTGGTCGGCCGCTTTCTTATACCAGTTATAAGCCTGCTCTATATCTTTATTAACGCCTTTACCCACATAATAAAGAGAACCTAAATGAGCTTGCGCCTCATCATCTCCTGCATCTGCTAATGCTTTAAAATGATTATAAGCTTCATCAAAATTATTATTAGCGAGTGCACGACGACCATCATCTATGCTGTGCTGTTCTAACTCTGTTTCTGCTTTTTCAGCTAGTCCAGTTTCTGCTTCAACTGTTTGAGGTTCTAATTCGGAAGTTTCAGTTTTGTTGCTATTAAACAAACGGCTAAAGAAACCACCTGATGATTCTTTTTCTTCAGACGCTAAATCGTTTGAACTTTCTTTATTAGCTACTTCTTCTTGTGTTGTGTCTGCCCAGTTATTTTCAGCGACATCAATTTGTTCTTCGGTTTCTTCTACCTGAGTAACGAGTTCTATTTCCTTGGTTTCTTCCTGTTTAACGTCAGGTTGATCAGTAATTTCTTCAACAAACTCTTCTTCAATAACTTCTGCTACTATTTCTTCTTCAGGTTCGATCGTCGTTTCTATAGTGACTTCGGGTTTTGCAATATCCAGTTCAGATTCATCAAGTGATAATAATCCTTCTTTTTCTACACTGAACAAGGGTTCTTTTTTCGTTTCTTTAGGTTCTTCAACTTGTTGCTGTGGCGTTTGTTCTATTTCAGCAATAGTTGCCTCTTCAACGGTTTCTTCTATTACGTCTTGTTCTTTAATTGGAGTAGGCTCAGGTGTTGTTTCTGAAACTGAAGGAATTTCCGGTTTTGTTTGAATATCGCGTGTTGCAACATTGGCTGCTGCGGAACGTTCTAAACTAGCTAGTTCATTAGTTGCAGCAGCATAACCTTGATCTGATGATTGTCTAAACCAGCGTTTAGCTTGGGCATAGTTTTGTTCTACACCTTTACCTGAACGATACATAGTACCAAGGTTATATTGTGCTGTTGCATCACCTCGATCTGCCGCTAAACGGTACCAACGAACTGCCTGAGAATAATCCTTCTCTACACCTTCGCCTGTATGATACATACTACCCAAATGAACTTGCGCGCGTGCATAACCTTGTTCAGCCGCTTTTGTGGACCATTTCACTGCCGTTTCATAATCAGCTGAAGTGTAAGCTTCCCAACCTTTATCAAAATCAGGCTTAAACTCTGCCAAGCTTTGAAAGCTAACGAA
The DNA here is from genome assembly GCA_042095435.1 of Thiotrichaceae bacterium. Classification (GTDB taxonomy): domain Bacteria; phylum Pseudomonadota; class Gammaproteobacteria; order Eutrophobiales; family Eutrophobiaceae; genus UBA7359. The sequence goes on from JBELBG010000157.1 coordinate 4,282, forward strand.
TAAAG
>JBELBG010000158.1:0-4302 GCA_042095435.1 Thiotrichaceae bacterium
AGTTGTTGTTCAATTGCCTGGCGTTCAGGATACGGCGAAAGCTAAAAATATTCTCGGTGCAACAGCGACGTTGGAGTTCAGATTAGTAGATGAAGATCATAACCCTCAAGATGCAGTCGATGGTCGTGTTCCAGCAGGTGCTAAATTATATTCAGAGCGAAGCGGCTTTCCTATCCTGTTAAAGAAACAAGTTATGTTAACCGGCGACTCTATTATTGATGCGGCTTCAGGTATTGATTCATCAAGAGGTGAACCAAATGTAACGATCACGCTAGATGGTCGTGGTGCAAAGAGAATGAGTAAGTTCTCTGGTGATAATGTCGGTAAACGTTTAGCTGTTGTTTTTATTGAAAACAAAATTGCAACAGTTGAAGAAAATGGTGAGTTGGTTCAAAAAAAGGAAGTGATTGAAGAAGTCATTAATGCTGCGGTAATCCAGGAGCAATTAGGTAAGCGTTTTCAAATTACCGGGCTGGACTCGACCAAAGAAGCCCGTAATTTAGCCTTATTATTAAGAGCTGGTGCATTGGCAGCACCAATCTATATCATAGAAGAGCGTACTGTTGGTCCAAGCCTTGGTCAGGATAATATTAATCAGGGTTTTGATTCAGTAAAAATTGGTTTCTTATTAGTCCTTATCTTTATGGCGGTGTACTACAAAGTGTTTGGTCTAGTTGCGAATGTTGCTTTGGCGCTTAACCTTGTTTTGATTGTTGCCATGTTGTCGATGTTACAAGCGACATTAACTTTGCCGGGTATCGCAGGTATTGTTTTAACCGTTGGTATGGCAGTGGATGCGAATGTACTTATTTTTGAACGTATAAGAGAAGAGTTGCGAAATGGTAATTCACCACAAGCCAGTATTCATGCCGGTTATGAGAAAGCACTCTCAACCATTGCTGATGCGAATATCACAACATTGATTGCAGCAATTGTGCTATTTAGCTTTGGCACAGGGCCGATTAAAGGTTTTGCCGTAACATTGTCACTCGGTATTATTTCTTCAATGTTTACAGCCATCATGGTAACGCGCGGTCTGGTTAATTTGATTTATGGCGGGCGTCGTATAGAGAAACTAAAAATATAAAACTGAAGATATAAAGTTTAAGAATATAAACACGAGTTTTAAACAGAGATAAGAATTATGGCAACAGAAATACAACAAACACGATTTAATCTTGATCTTATGGGTAAGCGTAAGATAGCTGCGGTTATCTCAGGTTTACTACTAATATTATCTATCGCTTCATTGAGTATTGAAGGTTTAAGTTTGGGGATTGATTTTACCGGCGGTACGTTAGTTGAAGTAGGCTACACAGAAGCTGTTGACCTTGGTGTAGTTCGCGATACTTTAATTAATTCAGAGTTTAATAATGCAATCGTTCAATATTTTGGTTCGGCAAATGAGATATTAATTCGCATACCGCCAAGTGAAGGCTTGAACAATGCCGATATCAGTAACAAAATTCTTGATGTGCTTTCAACAACAGGGCAAAACGTTGAAATGCGCCGTATTGAATTTGTAGGCCCACAAGTCGGTGATGAATTAAAGAATGATGGCGGCTTAGCCATGATCGCTGCGTTGGCGATGATCATGTTATATGTCGCAATGCGTTTCCAGATGCGCTTTTCCGTTGGTGCAATTGCCGCTCTGGTACATGACGTTTTAATTACATTGGGTATTTTCTCTATTACACATTTTGACTTTGACCTGACTGTATTGGCTGCGTTATTGGCGGTAATTGGTTATTCACTCAACGATACGATTGTCGTTTTTGACCGTGTACGTGAAAATTTTCGAAAATTACGCGAATCTACACCAGTCGAAGTGTTCAATGTTTCATTGAACCAGACTTTAAGTAGAACAATCATAACCTCGTTAACAACATTAATGGTATTGTTTGCCTTATTCGTATTTGGCGGTGAAATTATCCATAGTTTTGCAACTGCTTTAATTATTGGTGTACTGGTTGGTACTTATTCTTCTATCTTTGTTGCCAGTCCGGTCACTATTGCTTTGGGCATTACCCACGAAGATTTAATGCCGGTGCAGAAGGAAGGGGTTGAGTTAGACGACTTACCGTAAGGCATTTTTTGATTTATTAGGTCATAGTGTCTTCATTAAAAATAGTTGCCGACCAACAGATTATTCTGGCGCAAGAGGTCTTTTCCCAATTCGGCGAAGTAGAGTTAGCTTATGGTCGTTCTATCGAACAAGATACAGTACAGGATGCTGATGTTCTTCTGGTTCGCTCGGTGACTAAAGTTAATGAATCATTATTAAATAACTCCAGAGTTTCTTTCGTTGCATCAGCAACAAGCGGTATCGACCATATTGATACCGACTATCTTAAAAAATCTAATATTTCTTTTTCACATGCGCCGGGTAGTAATGCACGCTCTGTTGCCGAATATGTTTTAAGCAGTCTATTGGTACTGTCTGAACAACAAGGAGGTAACCTGACCGGTAAGACTGTCGGTATTATCGGTTGTGGTCAGGTAGGTTCCAGAGTAAAGCGTTTTATGGAGGTATTGGGGGTAAAATGTTTGATAAATGATCCGCCCTTAGCCAGAAAAATAGCCCGGCAAGATTCTAATCACGCTTTTGTTGAACTCGAAGAAATTTATCAGGCAGACATTATTACGCTACATGTGCCTTTAATAATGGATGGACAGTACCCAACGCATAAACTCGTTAATAAAGATTTTCTCGAAAAATTAAAAACAGATGTAACAATAATAAATACTTCAAGAGGAGAGGTGGTTGATGAGTCTGCATTAATGGCGTTCAAGCAGTCTAATAGCAAAGCAACGCTTATTCTCGATGTCTGGTGTAATGAACCAAAGATAGACATCAATTTGTTGAAAAATACCTTTATCGCTACTCCACATATTGCCGGTTATAGTTATGATGGCAAGCTTAAAGCAACAGAAATGTTATTTCATGCTTTAAATACTCATCTTGATGCGGGTTTTGACGTTCCGGATTTATTGAATTCAAACCAGGAAATAATGAATATTGATGATGATGCGATTCAACTTGCGGTGTTGCAGAGTTATGATGTTCGAAGTGATGCTATTGCGCTTGGGAGTTTAATAGACGAGAAAGAACAGGAACGCGCTACTTACTTTGATAGTTTGAGAAAAAATTATCCGATCAGACGTGAATTTAAAAATAGAACCGTTCAGGTGAATAATCGTGCAAGCGATATGACAGATAATACGAGGCAGAAACTACAACAATTGGGCTTTAGAGTAGAGTCGATATGAAAAAACTGGCAATACTGGTTTCCGGACGCGGTAGTAATATGCTGGCGCTGATAGATGCGTATGAACAAGGTCGTTTGCAAGCCAGTGTTGAATTGGTGGTCAGTAATAATGCGGACTCATTCGCTTTGGTTTCAGCTAAAGAGAAAGGTATTGATGTTGCTTACCTGAGCTCTCGTACTCACCCTGATGCGGATGCACTTGATGTTGCGATGAGAGAATCTTTTGAAAAGCATGAGATTGATTATGTTTTATTAGCTGGCTTTATGAAGAAGATAGGTCCAAAAACACTGAGCGCTTATAAAGGCAGAATGATAAATATACACCCTTCTTTATTACCGAAATTTGGTGGTAAAGGTATGTTTGGTCTGAATGTACATAAAGCCGTCATTGAAGCGGGCGAGAAAGAAACCGGTGTGACGATTCATCTTGTTAATGATGAATATGATGAAGGCGCTATACTGGCGCAACAAAAAGTTGAAGTTGTAGAGAGAGATACGGCAGAATCATTAGCAGCAAAGGTTTTGAAGGTTGAGCACGTTTTATTTGCAGAAACCATACAAAAAATTATTGATGGCAGTATTATATTACCCGTTGAATGATTAGGAGAGAAACAGAAATGCGTGTTATGCATACTATGTTGAGAGTCGGGAGTCTGGAAAAATCACTACATTTCTATATTGAAATTATGGGAATGAAATTATTGAGAAAGAGTGATTATCCTGAACATGAGTTTACCCTAGCCTTTGTTGGTTATGGCGATGAAGAAGAAACGGCTATTTTGGAATTAACCCATAATTGGGATACAGAGTCTTATGATCTGGGTAATGCTTATGGCCATATTGCTATAGGGGTTGATGATGTTTATAAGGCTTGTGACAAAATAAAAGCAATGGGTGGCACTGTAGTTAGAGAAGCGGGACCTATGCAAGGCACAGATGCGGTTATTGCTTTTGTAGAAGATCCTGATGGCTATAAAATTGAATTATTGGAAGATAAATAATTAAGGATATATTTCCTAAAGAATATTTTAGA
>JBELBG010000159.1:0-4294 GCA_042095435.1 Thiotrichaceae bacterium
AATGCGCCGATTTGAAATCAGCTTGCGGGCGCAATAGAAATACCGCTAAAGAGACAACCTGCTTTTCTCTCAGATGTACAATTTCAGGCTGACTCTTAAAAAAAATAACCTATTATTTTAGGAGAATAATGATGTCTGAAAAAAAGAAACTCGGAACAAATACGCTGGCTGTAAGAGCCGGACAGGTGAGAACTCACGAAGGTGAGCATAGCGAACCAATTATCACCACTTCCAGCTTTGTTTTTAAAGATGCGGCAGAAGCCGCTGCACGATTTAGTGGCGATGAGCCGGGTAATATTTATTCCAGATTTACCAATCCCACGGTCAGAACGTTTGAACAACGTTTAGCCGCGATGGAAGGTGGAGAGCGTTGTGTAGCAACCTCTTCCGGAATGAGCGCTATCTTGACGACGTGTATGAGCTTATTAGAAGCGGGGAATAAGATTGTTTCATCACGCTCAATTTTTGGTACAACGGTTGGCCTTTTCGATAATATTTTACCAAAGTTTGGTATTGAAACGACATTTGTTGACCTGATTGACTATGATGCCTGGGAAGCAGCAATTTCACCTGATACTAAAATCCTTTTTTTAGAAACGCCATCAAATCCTTTGACTGAGATTGCAGATATACGTCGCTTGGCCGAAATTGCACATAAGAATGATTGCCTGTTGGTGGTCGATAATTGCCTAAGCACGCCGATCTTACAAAAACCATTCGAATACGGTGCCGATATTGTTATCCATTCAGCAACTAAATATCTTGATGGTCAAGGTCGTTGCGTTGGTGGCGCTATTGTTGGTAGTGAAGATTTACTTGGAAAAGACGTATTTGGCTTTTTACGGACGGCTGGTACAACTATGAGCCCGTTTAATGCCTGGGTTTTCTTGAAAGGTCTGGAAACATTAAATGTAAGAATGAAAGCGCATTGTGAAAATGCATTGTTATTGGCGCAATGGTTAGATCAGCACGATAAAATAGAAAAAGTGTATTATCCGGGACTGGAATCTCATTTACAGCATCAACTCGCGAAAGAACAGCAAAATGGGTTTGGGGGACTGGTGAGTTTTGATGTTAGAGGCTCTCGTGATTCTGCTTGGCATATCATTGATTCTACTGAATTATTTTCCATTACAGCAAACCTGGGTGATACAAAAAGTACGATTACTCATCCAGCGACAACAACCCATCATCGATTAACAGATGAACAACGCGATGAGGCTGGAATTAAGCAGAATATGATTCGAATATCAGTTGGCTTAGAAGATATTGAAGATTTAAAAGAAGATCTTGATAAAGGGCTTTCTAAAATTTAATAATAAAAACAAGTAATTAAAGAAGGTTTTCAGTGGAAAGCCTAGATAAAAATCAATTCTTTTTTATTATCAGCATAGCTTTATACACATAAGTTGTGGCAGAATGCAGCGCAACACATGAGGTGTGGCGTTCAAATCATAACACTGTAAAAATTATTATAATAAATAAGTTGTTGATTTAAATAAAAAATAAATGCTAACAAGGCCCAGCCTAGGCATTCAATAAATAATAAAAATTAACGAAGTATTTTTTGCAGAACTTTCTGCGGTTTTTTAAAAATTCTATTAATTTTCAAGACTGGAGGTTTTATAACCATGTCTGGACGTAATTTATTGTTTATATCTGGCCCCACTCATGTTGCTCGACATATTCAAAATGCGATGAACGTCAAAGAAGATATGCGTGCTTCAGTTCTACCTGAATTTTCAAAAAACCGCTTGTAGCTACAACTGTTAAGAATACACGCACTGCAAAAGCTAGTGCATTAAGATATTTAATAAATTAAAGAGGCCTGACTTTATTTAATGGTCTGTTATTTTTAAATATCTCAACATTTAAAAGTTTTTATCTACTGAGGAATACATTATGAGTTTTACAACATATGAGCAAGCGACACCGCGTTTGCAGCGTAGTGAATTAGCTGTCCCGGCTTCAGATACAGGGATGGTTGAAAAAGCAGCGAAGTGTGACGCGGATTACGTCTTTCTAGATTTAGAGGACGCTGTAGCGCCACCTGATAAAGAGCAAGCCCGCAAAAATGTAATCGAAGCATTAAATGATCTTGATTGGAGTGGTAAAACTATCTCTGTGCGTATTAATGGCCTCGATACGCATTATATGTATCGTGACGTTGTTGATGTCATCGAAAAAGCGGGTAAAAAGCTCGACACCTTTTTGATTCCTAAAGTGGGAACCGCAGCAGATGTCTACGCAGTTGATATGTTAACGACGCAGGTTGAAGATGCGATGGGCATGGAGAAAAGAATCGGTTTTGAGTGTTTAATTGAAACAGCGTTAGGTGGTGCCAATGTTATGTCTATTGCAACATCAAGTAAGCGTCTTGAAGCATTCCATTTTGGTGTCGGCGATTACGCAGCAAGCATGCGCTCTCGTACCACTATTATCGGTGGCTTAAATCCAGATTATGTTTGTGAAGGTGCGATAAATGATCAATGGCATACCTCCCAAGTACAAATGCTGACGGCATGTCGTGCTTTTGGTTTACGTGCGATTGACGGTCCTTTTGGTGATTTCAGTGACCCTGAAGCGTATAAAGCAGCAGCACGCCGAGTTGCCGCGCTTGGTTACGATGGCAAGTGGGCAATTCATCCTAAACAAATTCCATTAGCGAATGAAGTGATGTCTCCACCGGAGAAAGCAGTGAATCATGCTCGTCGTGTACTCGAAGCATTAGACGAAGCGGCTAAAGCAGGCTCAGGCGCAGCTCAATTGGATGGCAAGATGATTGATATAGCGTCAGAAAAAATGGCACGCAATCTCATAGCGCAAGCAGATCAAATCGCTACGAAATCTTAAACAAGAATTTTTTAATAAAGTATAGGAGGGTGTAAACAATGGACATCCATGAATATCAAGCGAAGGAGATTCTATCAGGATATGGAATTCCTATAGGGGAAGGTGGACTGGCATACAGTCCTGAACAGGCTGCTTACCGTGCAACAGAAATCGGTGGTGATGTTTGGGTTGTTAAAGCGCAAATCCATTCAGGTGCACGTGGTAAGGCTGGCGGTATTAAAGTCTGTAAGTCAGAAAATGAAGTTTCTAAAGCCGCTGAGGAATTACTTGGTAAGAAACTGATAACGCATCAAACCGGTGAGCAAGGCAAGGTTTGTCATCGTTTATATATAGAAGCAGGTTGTAATATTGATCGTGAAATCTATCTGGCTTTCGTTCTTGATCGCGCAAATGAAAGTGTCACTGTTGTGGCATCTGCAGAAGGCGGTGTGGAAATTGAGGAGCTAGCTATTACCAAACCAGAGGCGATTTTCAAGATATCTGTTGAAGCAGCAGTTGGGATGCAACCTTTTGAAGCACGCGAGATTGCATTTGCTTTAGGGCTGGATAAAAAACAGGTTAATCAGGCTGTAACAACTATCCTTGGTTGTTACCGTGCAATGCGTGATTTGGATGCAACCATGGTAGAAATCAATCCATTAGTTGTCACTAAAGAAGGCAACATTCTCGCAGTCGATGCGAAGATGGGTTTTGATGACAACGCTTTGTATCGTCATCCCAACATTTCTGAGCTGCGTGACAAGTCACAGGAAGATGCGCGTGAAATGCGTGCTGCTGACCGTGGTTTAAGTTATGTCGGTCTTGATGGAAACATCGGTTGTATTATTAATGGAGCCGGTTTGGCTATGGCAAGCATGGATATGATCATGCATGCCGGAGGCGAACCAGCCAACTTCCTTGATATCGGCGGTGGCGCTTCTCCAGAACGTACAACTAAAGCATTTAATCTGGTTTTATCTGACGACAACGTGGAATGTATTTTGGTCAATATCTTTGCTGGTATTAACCGTTGCGACTGGATTGCTGAAGGTGTTGTGCAGGCGGTTAAATCAATCGATTTAAAAGTGCCATTGGTCTGTCGTTTATCTGGCACCAATGTTGAAGAAGGTCGCAAGATTCTTAAAGACAGTGGTCTACCGATCATTATGGCTGACACCTTACAGGAAGCTGCTGATAAAGCAGTCGCTGCCTGGAAAGAACACACCGGTAAGTAAGAGGAAACAAACATGGCAATTCATTTAAATAAAGATACAAAAGTTTTAGTACAAGGTTTTACCGGTCAGATTGGATCTTTCCATTCGACAGATATGATTAAGTACGGCACCAACATCGTGGGTGGTGTAACCCCAGGTAAAGGCGGTACTAAGCATCTGGATAAACCGGTATTCAATACTATGAAAGACGCGGTTGAAGCGACGGGTGCTGATGCCAGTATTATTTT
>JBELBG010000160.1:0-4260 GCA_042095435.1 Thiotrichaceae bacterium
AATGTCATTTTATTTTTCCTTGTTGATGTTTAATGTAATTTCTTTGCCGCCAAATTTATGAACTAGATCGTAGGCGCGAATGGTCACTTGTTCAATACCTTCCGGAATGTTTAGAGTGTATGAACGTGTAAACGGCTGCTCATTGATATGAGGGTGTCGCAAAATACGTGCGCCAAGGATGTTGCCGTCCATATCAAGTATTTCCCACGCCTTGGCAAAATGTTCCCAGTCTTTATCGTCATGCTTTACAGTCACCGTGAAGCGATAAAAATGACTACCTGTATGTTCTACTTCAGCCAAAAGAACGTCGGCTTCGCCTGCAGCAACTACTGATGCTTTAAGCGAAATCAGTAGATACAATAATAGCTGTAAGGTGAGTGTTATACGCATGTGGATTAGATATAATGTAGATTCCTTAAATTTTAGTCTCTCATTATGGACAGTTCTAAACAAGCCAGAGTTCCTGCAAAGCTTTTATTTAATCCTGCGCATTGTCTTTCTTTGGGTTTTGGCAGTGGCTTATCACCAAAGATGCCGGGCACGATGGGTACCGTGATCGCAGTAGGACTTTATTTACTTTTGCCAGAGATGGACTGGAAAACCTATCTGGGGATCATCCTGGTATCTTTAATTGCAGGTATTTTTCTATGCGATTACACCGCGAAAGCACTGAATGTACATGACCATCCGGGTATTGTTTGGGATGAAATTGTCGGTTATTTCATCACCATGTTTATGGTACCTAAAACATGGTTATGGCTATTGCTTGGCTTTGTATTGTTTCGATTGTTTGATATTTGGAAGCCGTGGCCGATTTCTGTTGCAGATAAACGCCTGAAAGGTGGACTGGGAATTATGTTGGATGATGTCATTGCCGGTCTTTTTGCATTGATTATTATTCAAATAACTCTATATTTGTTATAAGGTTATCAATATTAGCTAAACTAAATTGAAGAATATCGAGCCGGCAATGTTAAAAACCAAATTAACAATTCTATTTATATCGATATTGTCTCTGATTCCTATGATGAGTCAGGCAGATATTTATAAATATGTTGATAAACACGGTCGCGTTATTCTGACAGATAAGCCAACGCATGATGGATTTAAACAACTCGTCAAAACATGGAAAGGTTGGGAAGAAGCGAAAATCCCGAAAAATTTTAACTGGGTTAAAAACCAGAAAAAATTCGATCCAACCATTCGTAGCGTTGCCAAGATTTATAAATTACCTCATACATTGTTACATGCTGTTATTACAGCTGAATCCTCTTATAACCCTGATGCAGTTTCGAAAGCGGGTGCTGTCGGTTTGATGCAGTTAATGCCAGAAACAGCGAAGCAATATGGTGTCAGTAATCGTCTTGATCCAAAACAGAGTATTTATGGTGGTACGCGTTATCTTCGTTATCTTGCAAAGTTGTTTAATAATGATCTGACATTAATGCTTGCTGCCTATAATGCGGGTGAAGGCACAGTAAAAAGATACGGTAATAAAGTGCCGCCCTATAAAGAAACCCGTAACTACGTAAAGAAAGTGATTAAGTATTATAAAAAATACCGTAGTACGATGAGTTAATAATAGTAGGAATAATTAAAGAAAAGGAATACTTTAAAAACAACCTGCACGCGATGAGCCTTTCTTCCAGACCTAAACACTGTAGAATCTATTATTCAATCTCATCTTCAATATAAACATGCAGAGTCAATCAGATAACGCCTTACAACGCATTACTTTAACAATGGTATTGTTAAATGCGTTTACCACACCATTAATGTTGTCCGGGGTTAATGTTGCCTTACCTTCGATAGCATCAGATTTATCAATGAGTGCCGTCATGTTGAGCTGGATTCCGATGGCGTATCTGATGGCAAGTGCCATGTTTGTACTTATTTTTGGTCGACTTGCCGATATGGTTGGGCGCAAACGTGTGTTTTTGATTGGTATCAGTAGTGTCATTATTACATCATTGGTAGCCGCATTTGCGGTTAACAGTACGATGTTAATTACCGGTCGCTTTCTACAAGGCATGAGTGCGGCAATGCTCTATGCAACTCAGGTTGCGATTGTTTCCTCTGTCTTTCCTCCAGAGAAACGTGGTCGTGTGATTGGATTAACCATATCGACGATTTATTTAGGTTTGACTATTGGCCCTGCAATAGGCGGTTATGTCATTGATTCGTTTGGCTGGCGTGCCAGTTTTCTCATGCATATTCCTTTGGCAGTCATCGTTTTTATTATTGGAACAAGTTTTGTTAAAGGTGACTGGCGTTCTGATGAACGTGGTAGTTTTGATTTGTTTGGTGCCTTAATTTATATCTTTTCAATATTATTAATTTGTATTGCCGTTTCCAGCTTGCCGTCGCTATTTAGTTTTATTTTGTTGGGTTTGTCGCTATTGGGTTTTGCTTTTTTCTTTTTGTTTGAAAAAGTGCACAAACATCCTATCTTGAATGTCAGTTTGTTTTTTACCAATCGTATTTTTACTTTTTCATGTTTGGCTTCTTTAATTATTTATACAGCAACATTTGCAAATGTTGTGCAAGTTAGTCTTTATTTACAGTATTTAAAAGGCTTGTCTGCAACAACAGCAGGAATAATCATGATGTGTCAGCCATTGACTATGGCATTGTTTTCACCTCTAGCAGGTCGTCTATCAGATAAGATTGAGCCGCGTTATCTTGCGACTATGGGTATGGCGATCAGTTGTGGTGGTTTGCTTTTACTGTCAAACCTGCAAATTGCATCAAGTATTAACTATTTAGTTGCTGCACTGGTTATAACAGGGCTTGGTTTTAGTCTGTTTTCTTCACCGAATGTGAGTGCCATTATGAGCTCAGTAGAAAAACGTTCATTAGGTAGTGCAAACGGTGTTGTTGCAACAATGCGACTTTTTGGACAAATGACGAGTATGGCTTTGGTGACTTTGGTCTTTGCTTTAACGTTGGGTTCAGTAGAAATACAGGTTTCAAATTATCAGGAACTGGAAAAAGCAATTCGTTTAATTTTTACATTAGCTGCGTGTTTGTGTTTGCCAGGCCTTTATTTTTCTATGGCAAGAGGAAAGCTTCGATAAAGCGAGAATAAGTGAACTTAACTTAATCACCACTGTATAGATTAGGTTTTAAAGGATCAGGTGGTAATTGTAAGTGGTAGCCTTTTTCTTCCAGATTATCCATTACCTTCAATACATCTTCACGAGCCAATTTTCTTTCCGCTGTTAATTCAATATCCATAACAAAACTCAGTTCCTTAACGAGTTTGATTAAATCATCAGGTAGTTCTTCTTTCGTTTTATCTGCATGAATATAAAGATACATTTCATCGCGTGATGAACAACGATAGATGTTACATTTAATTTTTTTCATAGACTTATGATAGTTTAAGGGCGCATTAAGCGCCCTTAATATTGTTGCAGTTTTAAATGTGCCTTTAAAATAGGCCAGTGATATTACCTTTATCATCAATATCAATACGTTCCGCTGCGGGCACTTTTGGTAAACCAGGCATGGTCATCATATTACCGCAGATCGCAACGATAAATCCTGCGCCGTTAGCTAAACGTACTTCACTGACGTGAACATTGTGCCCAGTTGGTGCACCAATGGCTGTTGGATCAGTTGAAAATGACATTTGTGTTTTAGCCATACAGACTGGGTATGAGCCGTATTCTTTGTTCCAATCTTCCAGTTGTTGCTTTACTTTAGGATCGAATGAAACAGAACCTGCACCATACACTTTGGTTGCAACTGCTTCGATTTTTTCAGTTAAAGCAGCATCATCTTCATAAGCGTATTTGTGTGTACCAGGGTTATTATCAACAACGTCTACAACTGCATTTGCTAAGTCCTCTGCACCAGCGCCGCCGTCTGCCCAGTGTTTTGAAACAACGGCTTTAGCGCCCAATGATTCACAACGTTTAATTAGCATATCAACTTCAGCATCAGTATCTAATGTGAAATGATTTAAACAAACAACGCAGGGTAAGCCATAGACTTCAGTAATGTTTTTAATATGGCGTTCCATATTGACCATACCTTTATCCAATGCTTCCAGGTTTTCTTCGCTCAAGTCTGCTTTAGCGACACCTCCGTGGTATTTCATAGCACGGATAGTTGCAACAAGAACAATTGCAGCAGGATTTAAACCTGCCATGCGGGTTTTAATGTTGATAAATTTTTCAGCACCCAAGTCCGCACCAAAACCACCTTCTGTGACAACATAGTCCGCTAGTTTTAGACCGGTTTTAGTAGCAGTAA
>JBELBG010000161.1:0-4250 GCA_042095435.1 Thiotrichaceae bacterium
CGAACATAACATTGCTGCGACTGCAAAACCGTCATCCACATCTCCTTTGGAAGAGGACATGGCATTGTCAGTATCAATGTAAACTTGATGATTAAGCATTAGTATAAAAGATATATTTATATTCCAATTGTAATCAATATATTTAACTTCATAATTAATTAACCAAGGCGTTTCAATTTTTTATTATTTGTCACCGTCATTTTTCTTGAGCTCAAGATGAACTAAAAGTGTTTCTAAAGCAATCAGGATGTTTGGTCTATATGGTGCTGACGGGTTACAATTCTCCGTGTTTGTAGTATTGACGTAGCGTATTAACCGAACGGATATTTACAAATAGATAAAATTGAACCGATAATTAATTTTTTTCAATAATGCTTAATCATTTTTGTGAGTTAAATAAATGGATGATAAAAACGCTTTTGTAAAGTGCTTTAGAGACGCTGCACCGTATATACATGCACACTCGCGTAAAACATTTGTTTTGCAAATTGGTGGTGATGTTGTTGCGTCTGATAGTTTTACACATTTAATACATGATCTAGCATTGTTAAATAGTCTGGCAATTAAACTTGTTATAGTCTTTGGTGCCAGACCGCAGATAGATAGATTATTAAAAGAAAGAAATGTTACGCCAGAATATTGCGGTGTTTTACGTGTAACTGATGAGGCTTCTATTAGTAGTGTTAAACAGGCGGTAGGTGATATCAAAATTCAGATTGAAGCACTGTTATCAATGGGACTGCCCAAATCAACTATGGCGGAATCATCAGTAAAAGTTGCATCCGGCAATTATGTTACTGGTAGGCCTTATGGTGTCGTTAATGGTGTTGATCTGGATTTAACCGGGAAAGTAAGAAGCATAGAAAAAGAAACAATCAATACCCGACTTGATGCAGGGGAGATTGTACTTGTGTCTCCATTGGGTTATTCCGTTACAGGTGAAGTATTTAATTTGAGTTCAATAGAAGTCGCTGCACAACTTGCGATCGAACTGGATGCTGAAAAATTGATTATGTTGAATAACACATCCATCGTAAAAGATGAGAATGGAAAAATTGTAAGGCAAATAACCTGCGATGAGGCAAAAGAAAAATTAAATCCGGAAACAGCACACCAAATTGATGAAACACCATCTACAGCTTTAGCATTAGGCATAAAAGCTTGTGAAGCAGGTGTTAGACGAGTGCACTATATAGACCAGAATACTGATGGCAATCTTTTACAAGAACTGTTTACGCGTGATGGCATTGGTACCTTGTTAAGTCGTGCACCATTTGATTCAGTTAATCAGGCAACTGTGCATGATATTGCTGGAATACTTGACTTAATTGAACCTTTGGAAAAAAAAGGTGTACTGGTTAAACGTTCAAGAGAAAAGATAGAAGCCGAGATTGGTGACTATCTTGTTTTGCTGCGTGATGGGAGTGTTATTGCTTGTGCTGCATTACATCATTATGAGCATGATAATGTTATGGAACTAGCGTGCATGGCTGTTCACCCTGAATATCAACATCAGGGAAAGGGAGAGTTATTATTTAAATTTATTGAGTCTATTGCTGTTAAAAATAATACAAAAAACATATTTGTATTAACAACCCAAACTGAGCATTGGTTTATTGAAAAAGGTTTTACTGAAATAACGATTGAATCATTACCAGTAGAAAAACAAGATATTTATAATTTTCAACGAAATTCAAAAGCACTAATTAAAAAATTAGGCTGAATTTAAAGGATTTGCTTTTACATTACTTAAATTAGTGTCACAAATAAGGACTGATAATAAAGTCTGTCATTCTCATTAGGAACCAATCTTGAGAGTGCAGTAGATTGCATCGGTTGCTATCGGTCATACCAGAGTATTTAGTACTTTATAATCCGCAGGCAGAAAAATATTTGGTTACCCTGATGATGAAGTCATTGGTCAGAAAATCAATTTATTTGATGCCAGAACTTTATTGTTAATATCAGGCGATTGACTATTCGACATGAAGCATCAACCATCTCTGATATTTTGACTGTAAGCATTGGTGTTGCACCCATGCAAACAACTGAACAGGTAGAAGTTAAGACTTTAATTAATGCCGCTCATCTAGAGCTGCTGGGCGGAATAGAATCGCCTTAATATTACTGGATTAATTAAACTGCACCTTCCAGTTCTTCTTCCTGAATTTCGGCTTTAATTTCATCATTTTCTAGCGTAACAACAACATGACCGCCATGCTCAAGTTTGCCGAACAATAATTCTTCAGCAAGAGGTCGTTTAACTTTGTCTTGAATTAAACGTGCCATTGGTCGTGCTCCCATGACTTTGTCATAACCATGAGTCGCTAACCATTCTCGTGCTTCTTCAGTCACTTCAATAGTGACCTTTTTATCATCAAGTTGTGCCTCAAGCTCTATTAAGAACTTATCAACAACATTCGATATTGTTCTCTTATCTAGTGCATTGAATTGAATAGTAGCATCCAGACGGTTTCTAAATTCTGGACTAAACATGAGTTTAATACTTTCCATAGAATCACCAGCATGGTCCTGTTGTGTAAAACCAACCGAAGAACGACTAATACGGTCAGCACCCGCATTCGTTGTCATGACAATAATGACATTTCGAAAATCCGTTTTGCGTCCATTAGAGTCGGTTAATGTACCGTGGTCAAATACTTGTAATAATAGATTGAAAACGTCTTGATGTGCTTTTTCAATTTCATCAAGTAACAAGACACAATGTGGCTGTTTATTAATTGCATCTGTTAATAAGCCGCCTTGATCGAATCCAACATAGCCTGGAGGAGCACCTATTAATCTTGAAACGGTATGGCGTTCCATATATTCGGACATATCAAAACGAACCAGTTCAACACCCATTTGCATAGCTAGCTGTTTCGTTACTTCAGTTTTACCGACACCAGTCGGACCAGCGAATAAAAAGTTACCAATTGGTTTATGTGGGTTACCTAAACCGGAGCGTGACATCTTGATAGCGTTAGATAATGTATCAATAGCTTCGTCCTGACCAAACACAACCATTTTTAAATCACGCTCAAGATTTTTAATCACGTCTTTATCAGAAGTGCTGACGTTCTTCGCTGGTATACGGGCAATCTTAGCAATAATATTTTCTATATCATGTACCCCTACAGTTTTCTTTCTTTTCGAACTAGGAAGTAATTGCTGAGCTGCACCCGCTTCATCGATAATATCGATTGCTTTATCAGGCAAATGACGATCATTAATATAACGTTCTGTTAATTCAGCCGCGGTACGTAATGCCTGATGTGTAAACCGAATATGATGGTGATCTTCGAAACGTGATTTTAATCCTTCCAGAATTTTTACTGTTTCATTAACAGAAGGTTCTTCTACATCGATTTTCTGGAAACGTCTTGCTAATGCGCGATCTTTTTCAAAGATGCCACGATATTCTTGATAGGTAGTTGAACCGATACATTTTAATTCACCTGAGGCTAATACTGGTTTAATAATGTTTGATGCATCCATCACACCACCGGACGTTGCGCCTGCTCCAATAATAGTATGTATTTCATCAATAAATAAAACAGCGCCTTCTTCTTTCTTTAATTGCGATATAACGCTTTTTAATCGCTTTTCAAAATCACCGCGATACTTTGTGCCCGCAAGTAAAGCACCCAGGTCAAGTGAGTAGATAACACTGTCCATTAATACGTCAGGTACATCACCATCAACTATGAGTTTGGCAAGTCCTTCAGCAATAGCGGTTTTACCTACGCCGGCTTCGCCTACATATAAGGGGTTGTTTTTACGGCGACGACAAAGAATTTGAACTGTTCTTTGCACTTCCAGTTGACGACCTATTAATGGGTCAATCTTTCCCTGTGTAGCTAGTTCATTAAGGTTGTCGGCATAGGCTTCAAGCGGATTGTTGCTTGCCTCTTCCGGCCGATCTTCTTCTTCTATTTCATTAAAATGTTCATCGCTTTCATCATCAATTTTAGCGATGCCATGCGATAAAAAGTTAACAGCATCTAGCCGCGCTACATTTTGTTGGCTTAAAAAGTAAGCGGCATGTGATTCACGTTCACCAAATATGGCGATTAAGACATTTGCACCATTAACTTCATTTTTTCCAGATGATTGCACATGAAAAACGGCGCGTTGTAATACACGTTGGAAACCTAATGTAGGTTGTGTTTCTCGATCATCGCTTTCATCAATGATAGGTGAGTTTTCCTGAATAAATCGAACCAGATCTTTGTGTAAACTATTCAAGT
>JBELBG010000162.1:0-4225 GCA_042095435.1 Thiotrichaceae bacterium
AAGAAGCTAAAAAGGCTAGTGCATTATATGAAGACACTGGCGACCCTGATAATCCGCGAATCATTTCTGATGAAGAACGCAAGGCCGAAGAGAAAAATTATCATAAGCAGCAATCATCTTCGATAAATTCATAATAGATTTTAAAAGCTACCAATTAACATTCTGTAATTTTGCAAATAAATTAAAGAAAAAACTCCTTTTTATTGTCAATTCAATAACTTCACAACCATTTAGCATTGCAAATGAACCACATACTGAAATAATAGGCGTAGCTGAAGGACTACAGAAGACAAGGTTAGGAATTAGTAGGATAATGCGTAATGTTTTAGGAAAAGCGTTTTCAAAGGAGGGGAAAACTAGCGAAAGTTCTAGGTAGATGTTAAACAATATAAAGAAAAATAAATAATGGATCTCTCTACTAAACTTGAAATCGTAAATCATTCCGATACAGGAAGGAAAAGACCTCATAACGAAGATAGTACGATTACCGACGTTCGCAATGGTTTAGTTATTCTGGCTGATGGTATGGGCGGTTATAAGGCCGGAGAAGTGGCTAGTGCGCTTTGTGTCACGGATATTCTGCACGGTATTAAAGAAGGTCTGAAAAAAATAAAAAAAGGTCAGGTTGATGAAACGACAGGCTTTTTTAACGAATCATTGCTGATTCGAGAGAAAGTGGTTCAAACAAATTCTAATATTTATAATACAGCTAAGGCTGATCCTCAGTGTCAGGGCATGGGAACAACTGTTGTCGTGGGGCTATTTCATAATAATATTCTGTCCATCACCCATGTCGGAGATTCCCGCTTATATCGCTTAAGAAACAATGAGTTAGAACAGGTTACCAAAGATCACTCATTAATTCAGGAATTAATAGACAGGGGGTTATATACCCCAGAAGAAGCCCATGCCAAAACACCTAAAAACCTAGTGACGCGGGCAATGGGAATTGAAGCAGATGTAGACGCAGATTTAGCCGAAGAAACCGTCATCCCGGGTGATATTTACCTGCTTTGCTCGGATGGATTAAATGATATGGTAAAAGATGAAGAAATTCACTTAACCCTAAGTAAATATAGTGCTAATCTTGTACAAACAGCAGATAAATTAGTGGAATTTGCGAACAAAAGAGGGGGCAAGGATAACATCTCAGTCATTTTGGTGCGTGTCCTGGAAGATTTTTCTCCTCCTCAGGGTTTATTACAAAAGTTTAAAGAAAGATTTAATAAATAAGAAATACGGGGATAGCAATTAGCTATGGCTAAGTTAGTTCTAAGTATGAATGGTGTTGTTCAAGGTGAATATGAACTCAATCAGGAGCGATTAACCATTGGACGCAAACCTGACAATGACATTCCAATTGATAACCTTGCAGTTAGCGGTAAACATGCACTGGTTATAACAATACTTGATGACTCTTTTCTGGAAGATCTTGGTAGTACCAATGGTAGCTACGTAAATGGAAAACTCGTTAAAAAACATGCGCTTAAAGATGGTGATGTTATCGCTATCGGTAAGCATGAGCTAAAATATGTGAATGAACTTGCAACAGCAGATGATGATGATTTTGAAAAAACCATGATCATTAGACCCGGCTCTGCAAGTGCCGCTGTCGCTGCCGCACAGGCCGCAGAAAAAGCGGTTCAGTCTGCTGAACCAGCAGCAGCACCTGCTGCTGCTGCCACAGCACCCGTAGCAGGCGGAGGCATGCCATTAGGTCGCCTTACAGTATTAAATGGTCCCATTGCCGGTAAAGAGCTTGAATTAACGAAAGCCTTGATTACATTAGGTAAGCCAGGTACTCAGGTAGCCGTTATCTCTCGTCGCCCTCAAGGCTATTTCTTAACGCATATAGAAGGCAGTTCTTTTCCTGTCGTCAATAGTGATGAAATTGGTGCTAAAGCATACCAGTTAAAAGACAGTGACTTGATCGAACTAGCTGGTATTAAAATGGAGTTTTCTACTACTTAAATTATTCCTAATAAAACACGGGTTATAACTTTATAACTCATGTTTTATTATTTCTCGTAATCTTCAGTTGTCTCGAAAATAGGTAAAACCTGATCAAGCCTTGCCAGTTTCAACACACTCATTGCTGCATCGCTGATACTGACCAATCCAAAGTTTAACGATTGTTTTTTCGCTGTTTGATAACCTTCAACCAGACTTGCAACGCCGGAACTATCGATATATGAAACATTAGCCAGATCGACCAACAGGTGTTTATTCTCTTCTAGATTAGCAAGAATACTTTGACGCGCATCCGGTGAACATGACAAATCGACCTCACCTTCAAGCTTAATTATTGTATAACCTTCCATGTCCTCAATATTAATATTCATAATTATTTTCCATCATTAGCTTATTTTTTTTATCATCTCAAGATAGTTTCCCTTACCTTCATCAAGATGGCCCATGTCACATTCATCCATTATTTCATTTATAAAATGCGTACCTAAACCTCCCGGACGCAAATCATTCAAATCCCGCGGTTTAACAGAAGCCAGATCAATTGGTTTGGCATAATCAACTAATCTAAAATGTAACTTGCCTTGATTATTGAGCATTTCTAACACAATTTCACCCTGTTCATTTTCCTCATAGGCATGCTGTATCACATTCATGCATGCTTCATTCACAGCAAGCACTAATCTATCAGATAACTCAGGACAACATCCGACAACTTCAGCAGTTCTTTTAACTAAAGCCCGAATCAAGCATAAACGTTCTGGCTTTGCCGGAAACCGAACCTCAAATAATATTTCTGAACTCATCTTTCGCAGCATTCTACAATCATTAGGGTAATATCATCATGCTGCTCTGTACTGGGATGTTGGATTCTAGCAACAATATCTTCCAGCCGTTTAGAAGCAGCAACCTCTGTATTTTCCTGAATCAACTTAATTAACCCATCGACATCTAACAGTTTCTTATTTTCATCCACACTTTCAGTAACACCGTCTGTAAAAAGGTAAAGCGCACCTCCTTTCAAAGAAACAGTTGAAACAGGAAACGTTGTTCCAGGAAGTATACCAAGCGGTGGCGCGCTTTCTTTCAGCTGTTCAAATTCACCTGAAGTATGGTGAAATAAAGGCGGTGGATGGCCCGCATTAGAAAACTTTATAGTGCAAGTATTTGTATCGATAAAACCGGAGACAATCGTTATAAACATGCCGTGTGATACCGTTTCACATATTTCATTATTTACACGTGTCAATAATTCGCTCGGTTCACTGATACTCTTGGCAAGGTGGTGTAACAAACTACTCGCTTTAGCCATCAGCATGGCAGCATTCATTCCTTTTCCAGACACATCTGCCAGATTAAAATAGATCAGTCCGTCATCCCGTTTAAAAAAATCATAAAAATCACCCGACACTTCGAGTGCGGGGACATTCATACCTTTGACAGGAAAATTTGTTTTATTCGAATCATCAGGTAATAGATCAAGTTGAATTTCTCTTGCCAATTCTAACTCTTTACGCATACGTTCCTGTTCAACCAATGAATCAGCCATACGTGCATTATGAATCGCTAATGCAGCATAAGAAGCTAATGCAGAAGAAAGCTGTTTGTCTTGCTCATCAAATAAGTCATCATTTTTTTTATTTAATAACTCTAACGCGCCAATACATTCATTATTCACCACCAAAGGAGAACAAAGAATCGAGCGTGTTTGAAAACCCGTCCCCATATCAACGGTCTTGGAAAAGTTCTTGTCTTTTAATACATCACTGATCAATTGACAGGAACGCATTTTAACCGTTTTACCAACAATGCCTTGCTCTGCTGATAATCTAAGTCCGGTGATATCAACCGGGCCGGCACACTCTACACAGACAAGTTCAGTTGCATTATTTTCCAGTAAAAATATAGATGCCGCTTCCGCATTCATATATTCCATAAACTGTTCGATAGCATTTTTTAGAGTTTCTGAAATATCAAGACTACTGGAAAAGCCGCGAGCAATATCAACTAACAGCGCAAGCTGCTTTTCGATTGTATGAGACTCATGTCGTTGAAAAAGCTCATAAACATTAGGTATCGCCATCAGACTATCCTTCTTAAACATTCCAGATAATTGTTTTCATCCGGCATCGTATTATTACGTTGCGCTTCCCATAAGCTTTGCCCTAAACATTCCATCATTTTATGCTCAGCATCGTGACCTGAAACTGATTTTGCTATGAGTTGATTAAATACTTGTGTAATCCCATTTGGTCTA
>JBELBG010000163.1:0-4218 GCA_042095435.1 Thiotrichaceae bacterium
AGCGACGGTCTCCAAAACCGTAGGTTGGGGGTTCGATTCCCTCCTGGCCTGCCATTTAGGAAATCTGGCCTTGTGGACTAAAGTAAAAAAAACATGAATTCAACTGTAGAAACAACCAGCGGGAAACTAGATACATTAAAACTAGGTTTAGCACTATTAATTTTAATAGCTGCTTTAGTTGGTTTTTATTTTTATGTCGATCAATTTGACTTGCTGTATCGAGTTATTGGTTTATTGGCTGCAGTTGGTGTTAGTGTTGCCATTGCTTATCAAACTGACAAAGGGCGGGAAGTCTGGGGTTATTTTCGAGATGCTCAGATCGAAGTTCGAAAAGTAGTTTGGCCGACCAGAAAAGAAACCGTTAATACAACCTTGTTGGTGATAGGCATGGTAATTGTTGTTGCCATTATTCTATGGTTGCTTGATATGTTTCTAGGTTGGTCCATAGGCTCACTAATGGGGCACGGAACTTAGTTATGTCAAAACAATGGTATGTTGTGCACGCTTATTCTGGTTTTGAAAATCAGGTTATGCGTTCGTTAACGGAACGAATAGAGCGTTTCGGGCTCAATGACATGTTTGGTGAAATTCTGGTGCCAACAGAAGAAGTTGTTGAAATGCGTGATGGCAAGAAGCGTAAAAGTGAACGTAAGTTTTTTCCAGGTTATGTACTGGTGAAAATGGAAATGAATGATGATACCTGGCATTTAGTGAAAGAAGCGCCAAAGGTTTTAGGTTTTATTGGTGGTACCAGTGATAAGCCTGCGCCCATATCAGATAAAGAAGCGGATGCCATCCTTCAGCGCGTAGAAGAAGGTGTTGATAAACCGAAACCAAAAATTCTGTTTGAACCGGGTGAAGTTGTTCGTGTTAAAGATGGTCCGTTTACAGATTTTAATGGTGTCGTTGAAGAAGTGAATTACGAAAAGAGCCGTTTACGCGTGTCGGTTTTAATCTTCGGGCGTTCTACACCGGTTGAACTTGAGTTCGGACAGGTAGAAAAAGAGTAAAAGTTTTATGGCTGATACAGGTTTGTATCAGTTTAGTACTAAAAAAATAGGGGAGCCGAAAGGCGTTTGTACCCAAGGAGAAAGGCTGTGGCCAAGAAAATTGAAAGTTATATCAAACTACAGGTGCCTGCTGGTCAGGCAAACCCTAGTCCACCTGTTGGTCCTGCATTAGGTCAACACGGTGTGAATATCATGGAGTTTTGTAAAGCATTTAATGCGCAAACTCAAACCTTGGAACAAGGTTTGCCCGTTCCAGTCATTATTACTGTTTATAACGACAAGAGTTTTACCTTTGTTAGTAAAACAACGCCTGCGTCTATTCTTTTAAAGAAAGCAGCAGGTGTTAAAAGCGGTAGTGGCACACCTAACAGCAATAAAGTAGGTAAGGTAAGTCGTGCGCAATTAGAAGAAATTGCCAAGACGAAAGAACCTGATCTGACAGCTGCTGATTTAGATGCTGCGGTTAGAACGATCGCTGGTACTGCTCGTAGTATGGGTATTGATACAGAAGGGGTAGTGTAGTCATGGCTAAATTATCTAAACGTACAAAAGTATTCCAGGAAAAAGTAGAACCAGGTAAAGCGTATCTTGTTAAAGAAGCACTGGCACTATTAAAAGAAGTTTCATCGGTCAAATTTGATGAGTCTGTTGAAGTTGCTGTAAATCTTGGCGTTGATGCGCGTAAATCTGATCAACAGGTTCGTGGTTCAACTGTATTGCCTAAAGGTACAGGTAAAACGGTAAGAGTTGCAGTATTTGCACAAGGCGAAAACGCAAAAATCGCTGAAGCTGCGGGTGCTGATACTGTTGGTTTTGATGATCTTGCTGAATCAATGAAAAAAGGTGATATCGATTATGGTGTTGTTATCGCTACACCTGACGCTATGCCAGTTGTTGGTAAGTTAGGTCAAATTCTGGGGCCACGCGGATTAATGCCAAACCCGAAAGTAGGCACAGTAAGTAATGATGTGAAACAAGCAGTAGAAAATGCCAAAGGTGGTCAGGTTCGATATAGAACTGACAAGAACGGCATTATTCATTGTGTAATCGGTAAAGTATCTTTTGATGTTGATTCATTGGTTGAAAATCTTGATACGCTGTTAAGTGATCTACAGAAAGCAAAACCAAGTGCGGCAAAAGGTGTTTATCTGAAAAAAATTAGTATTTCTACAACAATGGGGCCTGGCGTATTAGTTGACCAAGCCAGTCTGTCTGTTTAAGTAGAAGGCAGAACATCAACGTTATTTAAATAATAGCGTTTTAAAGACTTTGTGACTGACTATGTTTATTTGAACATTAGTCAGACGTCAAAGACCGTAGGTGAGCTTCAGTTGAAGTTCTTAATATTTCCTGCGCAGACGGTGTAATCAATATACAGGGCAACCTGTGAGGTCACCGTAGACCGGTCTGTTTCTGAAGTTTCAGAACAGGCTATTTAGTAAAAATAGGGTGTAAACCCTGTTTAACTTAACAGGAGAGTAAGAGTGAGTCTTAATCTAGAAGCAAAGAAAGCAATCGTTGAAGAGATTGCTGGTGTTGCGGCAGAGGCTCCTTCTGCAATCGCGGCCGAGTATATCGGTTTAACGGTGGCTGAAATGACTGAACTGCGTAACTCTGCGCGAGAAGCGGGTGTGTATCTGAAAGTGGTACGTAACACTCTGGCGCGTAGAGCATTCGAAAATACATCATTCGAATGTATGCGTGAATCTATGGTCGGGCCATTAGTGCTGGCATTTTCAAATGATGAACCTGGAAGTGCTGCTCGCGTTGTTCGTGATTTCGCGAAGGAAAATGACAAACTGGTGGTTAAGCTTGTTGCGTTAGATGGTGAATTATTAGATCCATCTGAACTTGGCAGGCTCGCTAGTATGCCGTCTCAAGACGAAGCACGCGCTATGTTACTTGGATTGTTATCCGCTCCGCTTGGTAAATTTGTCCGAACTGTTGCAGAACCGCCAGCTAAATTGGCGCGTGTTCTTGCTGCACAACGTGATAAACAGGAAGCAGCATAAGCGTTAATAATCTTTTATCAGTTTAGTATTTATTATTAGGAGAAATTAAAATGGCAGTTTCACGAGAAGAAATCAAAGAAGCATTAGGTCAAATGCCTGTGCTGGAACTCGTTGACTTAATTAAAGAATTGGAAGACGAATGGGGTGTATCTGCGGCGGCGCCAGTTGCTGTTGCTGCTGCTCCGGGTGCTGGCGGTGATGCTGGTGCTGCTGAAGAGAAAACCGAGTTTGACGTTGTTATGTCTAGTTTTGGTGATAACAAAGTTGCTGTTATTAAAGCAGTACGTGCTATTACTAGTCTTGGTTTGAAAGAAGCAAAAGAAATGGTTGAAGGCGCTCCTACAACTGTTAAAGAAGGCGCAAGCAAAGAAGAGTCTGAAGATATCAAGAAACAGCTTGAAGAAGCTGGTGCATCAGTCGAAGTTAAATAACTTCATTTGCAGCGTTTAAATAAGATTACAAAGTTTACAGGTAACAGCGGTTACCTGTGGCTTTGTTTTGCTTATTGAAATTGCCGATAAATTATTAATCGGTTTCTGTGAATATTTAGTTTGAATATTCACTACATGATAAACACTATTATTTGAGGAATTGTAATGGCCTATTCCTATACAGAAAAGAAACGTATCCGAAAGGATTTTGGAAAACGCTCCAGTATTATGGAGATTCCTTATCTGGTTGCAACACAGATTGAATCATTTGCTCGATTTATACAAGTCGAAGCTAAACCTGAAGAAAGAAATGATATTGGATTGCAAGCAGCATTCAAATCAGTATTTCCTATTGTCAGCTTTTCAGGCAATGCAGCATTAGAATATGTTGGTTATACCTTAGGTACGCCAGTATTCGATGTTAAAGAATGTCAGCTTCGCGGTTTGACTTATGCATCGTCTTTAAGAGTTAAGGTGCGTTTAGTTATTTATGATAAGGAAGCGGGCCTTAATAACAAAGTTGTAAAAGATATTAAAGAACAAGAAGTGTATATGGGTGAAATGCCATTAATGACCCCTACTGGCACTTTTGTTATCAATGGTACGGAGCGCGTGATCGTTTCACAAATGCATCGTTCGCCAGGTGTGTTCTTTGAACATGATAAAGGTAAAACCCACTCGTCTGGTAAGCTGCTTTACTCAGCTCGCGTGATTCCTTACCGTGGCTCATGGTTAGATTTTGAATTTGACGCGAAAGATCTGGTT
>JBELBG010000164.1:0-4189 GCA_042095435.1 Thiotrichaceae bacterium
TCGCAATCTTAGCGAAACAGCTTGTTCAACTGCATCTCTTCTTGAAAGCCCTTCTCTCTCGGCAACACGAGCCTGATGCACTAATAAGATAGCGTTATTAACCACCAATCCGAGCAAGATAATAAAGCCAATCATCGTCAATAAATCCATGGACTGAAAACTGACAAGATTAATTATATACAATGCCAATACACCACCAAATGTCGCTAATGGTATTGATAACATAACTAATAGGCTATTTATAAATGAACGAAACATCGCGCTCATTAATAGATAAAGTATGGTAATCGCTAATATAAAGCTGCCCATCATGTTATTTAATGCTACTTCCAGTTTGTCAGCGGTGCCTTTATATTGAATATCACCGTCTTCCGGTAATTGTTGTAATAATAGAGGTTCGACATCTCGTTTTATAATATCCAAAGCCTCTTCCAAAGATACTGTTTCTGGGGGAGTAACTTCAAGCGTCACTGTCCTTCTACGATTAATGCGCCTTATTTCTTCAGGGCCAGCAGTGCGAACAACATCGACTAATTCGCTTAATGGAAGCACCCCAGCATCTGCTGTCATAACCGGAATGCCTTTCAATTCTTCGGGTGTATTCCAATGCTTAGCACGTAAAATAATATCCAGTGTTTCTTCACCATTAAAATAATCGCCAATATAGCGTCCGTCACCTAGGGTTTGAGAAAATGCGGCAACAATCGAACGGTCCCAACCTGCTTCAGAAATTCGTCTTTCATTTGGCATGAACCTTAACTCTGGTTGAGCAAGTTCCAAGCCTGGTCGAGGACGTGTTTTAGGGTACATAGCAGATATAGGCATGAAAGCAGCTAAAGCCGTATTCATTAAGGCAGGTAAATCTTTTGACTGAATATTTATATCAATCGTACGGCCTGAACCAAAACCACGAAATAACGAAGCTTTACTCGCAAACGCAAATGAATCGGGGAAACCCTGTACTACCGAATTAATCAATTGCACTACTTCATCAATTTCATCATCATTTTTTGCTCTCGCTCCCATGAAAACACCTCGAGAAAAAGCAACATAAAAATAATGTTTCACATGTGGTTCGGCATTTCCATCGATATGCGGCTGCATTCGAGTTGCAACAATATTACCCATTTCTTTTTCCATTGTTTCAATATTGCTACCCGGAGGGGGCAATATAAATGCAAAAGCTAAGTTTTGATTACCATCTGGCAGATAATCTGCTTTCGGTTTTAAAGCAATCATTACAACTACAGGAACAATCATCAATATTGCTATCCATGTCCACCGTCGAAACGGAGAATTAGTTAGTGTCATTATAGTGTCACACAACACCCGCCATAATTTTTGATAAGGATCAACAAATGACTTTCGCGCTAAAAATATTTTTGCTGCTGTAGGCACAACCGTTATCGCAGTTATCAAAGAAACCGCAATCGCTGCAGTAATGGTAACTGCTAGGTCAGAAAATAACTGCCCAACTTCATCTTCAAGAAAAACAATCGGTAGAAATATAGCAATCGTCGTTGCTGTTGATGCGAGCAAGGCACCCCAGACTTGTGCTGTTCCTTTTGTTGATGCTTCTTCCGCAGATAAGCCTTTTTCTCGCAAACGAACAATATTCTCAAGTATTACTATTGATGCATCAAGCACCATCCCCACAGCAAATGCCAAGCCCGCAAGTGAAATAATATTCAGAGTTCGTCCAGTCATATCCATAACACTAAAACTAGCGACCAAACAAATAGGGATTGATGCGGCGACAACCAAGGTTGCAGGAAATTTTAATAAGAATAAAAAAAGAACGACGATTGCAAGTGCAATACCTAAAGCGAGATTATTACGCACCATTTGAATTGAACGGTCAATATAAATAGTTTCATCGTAAACTTGCTCAATCGTTAAATTTGCACGTTTTAATGGGCCATTACTTAATTCACTCATTGCCTCATGCAAACCATCCATCACTTTCAAAACATTCACGCCAGTTTCACGTTGAGCATTGACCGCTATTGATGTACTGCCTTTAGTTAATACAAAACTATTTTTATCTTGCAAGCGCTCTTCTATCACAGCAACGTCTCGCAAATAGACTGGCTTACCATCACGCCAATCTAATATCATTTCGCCTAAATCAGATGCCGCATATTTCCCAGCAAAACGTAGACTGTATTCACGCTTACCAACATCAGCAAACCCTGCAGAAACATCCTTGCTTGTACCGGCAAGTTTCATTACTTCATTAAGCTGTATACCTAAGCTAGCAACTTTATAAGGATCAAACGTAATTCTAAGTTCTTTTTCGCTACCGCCGTAAATTTCTGAACGTGCAACACCAGGAATACGTTCAAAACGTGATTGCACAACTTCTTCAACATAGTCCTTGTAAGACTCAATCGGCCTTTCATTACCCTCTGCTGTCTTGATAATAAACCAAGCAATTGCTTTTGCGTCTTGCCCTACGCTGCTTATAGAGGGTTGGTCTGCATCATCTGGATAGTCAGAAACCTGATTTAGTCGATTCATTACTTCAATTAATGCTCGACGCATATCTGTTTCTACACTGAACGTTAAGTTTATTTCCCCACGTCCTTCATGTGCTGTCGCACGAATTTCAGTTAAACCAGGTAAGCCTCGTAGTACATCTTCTTGTGGCTCAATAATGTCCGCTTCAACTTCGTTAGGTGCAGCGGCTCGCCAATTTGTTGTAATGGTTATTTCAGGTTCTTCTAACTCGGGCGTTAATTGAATAGGTAATCGAGAAAGGCTGATAGAACCAAATATAAGAACGAGAATAATCGCAACAAGTAACGCTACCGGATTATCCAGACATGAACGGGTAATATTCACTACTAGTTCGAACCACCCATGACTTTAACTTTCTGCCCAGGACGTAAACGCTCATTACCACGTACAACGATTTTATCGTTTTCGTTTACATTACCCATAACTTGTATATGCGTTGTGTTAGCTATGCCTGTTTTAACAGGTATAACTTCAGACATGCTTTCATCATTGATGCGATAGATAACAACGCCGGATTGCCTTATCACCAATGCATCCCGAGGAACAGCGATAACGTTTTGTTTCTTACTTACCGGACTAGCAACTTGTACTGCCGTTCCTGCAGGCCATTCACTTTTATCGAGTTCAACACGTATTTCGTATAAACGCGAAACATCATCGCCAACAGGAATCACAGTACGAACAGTCCCTTTAATTTCTGCAGATGGGCCTTTAATTGATAAGGTATCGCCTGCTTTAATAAACTGAATAGAATTCTGTGGAACGCGCGCCTGAATTTCCAACTTATCCGTATTGATCAAACGTACTATCTGTTCGCCAGAATCCACGCGTTCCCCATCCATTTTAAAGCGTTCAGTAATAACACCGGAGAAAGGTGCACGGACTGTGGCTTTTTTAAATTCATCCTGGGCCATTGCAAGCTTAGCCCTGATCACTTTTATTTTAGCTAATGCCTCATCACGATTTGCCTGCGTCTCGTCTAACTGGTTTTTTGCTGCATTATTTTGCTTAGCCAGTTTGCTGAGTCTTTCGGCTTCTTTTGTATGAAATTCGACCATGGTTTCGATTGGTTTAATTTCAGCTCTGATTTCATTTAATGCCAGTTGATATTTCAGGTCATCTATTCTTGCAATAACATCACCTTCCTCAACGCGATCACCAACATCAAGTACACTTTTTAAAACGCCATCTATTTCTGCGGAGACTCTTGAATTAAAACGCCCGATTACTGTTCCGGAAACCCAGATAAAGGGGGCAATGTCGACATTAACCGCCTTTTCTACCTTAACCACTGCAGGCGGCATGCCTCCGGCAACAAGCCAACTAGAAAAGAATGTTGTAAAGAGTAATATGAGGTACTTAAACTTGTGTTGCATATAATACCTATTTTCAGAAGACTTCATGTAATATTCATCTTTTTGACTATAAATTCTCAGATAATTCACAGCATTATATGATTATATTCAAGTATTTGCGCATAAAAACTATATTATTTTTATGCTTGATCTATTCGACCTATACAACAGCAGAGCAATCTATTGCTCACCCGCTTCAACTCACACCGTCTCAATTAGAAAATCTACAGAAAAAAAGCTTTAATTTACTCGGTGCTTTGCAATTAAAGTCAGCCGTATCACCCGATCAGCGTTTGATGGAGTTTTCAGGAATC
>JBELBG010000165.1:0-4186 GCA_042095435.1 Thiotrichaceae bacterium
ATATAGCATCAGCGATTTCCTGTGGACGAATCAAACGGCCTAATTGTGTATCGGGTAATACATATTTTTCGATATATTCTTCACCCATCGCTCTAACCATTGGTGTATCGGTAAATCCAGGGTGAATAACGCCACAACGAACGCCGTGGAAAATTGCTTCTTTTGTTAAAGTAGCAGCTGCACCTTCAAGTCCAGCCTTAGTTGAAGCATAAGACACCTGGCCTTTATTACCTTGAGATGAAATGGAACCAATAAATACAACCGTTCCGCGAACACCTTCATTCGGATGCCATTTCTTTAAACCCTGGTGCGCTCTATCTTCAGCAATATTCGCAATCATCTGCATCGCCCAGTAAATTGGTGCAATAAGATTAACATCAACGACCAATTTGAAGTTTTCAATAGGGTAAATATTTGCTTTTTTGGATTCTTTATCGACTTTGATAGCTAATGCATCACGTGTAATACCTGCAGCAGGAACACAAATACTGACCATGCCATGATCTTTTTCCATTGTAGAGAAGACTTCTTGTCGAAATGCTTCATCAGTAACATTGCCTTGAAAAGGAATAGCGACTTCTGCGCCAGCTTCTTTGTTTACTTCTTCTGCTGCTTCTTTCACAGCATCCGTCATATCGACCATTGCAATTTTTTTAGCGCCTTTGGCAGCAAGTTCAAATGATACAGCACGACCAATACCACTTGCGCCGCCGGTGATTAATGCGACTCTGTCTTTGATTTCCATGATTGAACCTCTTAAATTGTAAAGGAAAAGGATATAGATAGAGATTGTAAAGCAAAAATTGTGCGCTGCAATATTTTATTTGAAGGATATCGCGAGTTAATTCTATTAGAACCAATAAGTTTATACAAAAACAATGACTTATAGTTTAAATATCAGTGTGATTTTTTATCCTTAAATAGATTCAAATAACATGAAAACACCACAGAAAAACATTAGAAAAAGCGTATATTGTCGGAATTGTGCGACATTAATATTTTCAAGGTGTTTCCTTGCCATAAATACGCCTAGAACAGCGCCAACGCCCAGTACTAACCCATTTCCGATAATCTGAACACTGAGTGCGCCAAAAGCTCCATAGCTTATGAGTTTGGTCAGTTGCATTACAAATGAGTTAATCGCTTTCGTTGCAACAAGTTTTTCTTTTTCCAATCCATAACTTAGCATAAAAGGGTTATGCACCGGGCCGGTTGCGCCAATCAGACCGGATAGAAACGAAACACTGAAGCCGAGAGGGAAGAACCAGCGTAGTTTCATTTTCAAAGCCAGTTTTGTCTTACTCAGTTTATCTTGCAGTACATAACTGATTAGAAACAGACCTAATACGATTTGTATTATCTTTATATCCATGCGCGTTAATAACCATGCACCGATAATTGCACCGATTACACTACCGCTAAGCAAATAGCGTATTACCTGCCAATCGACATGATGACGAAACAGGAATGCACGCGAAGGGTTCGCAACTAATGCCGCAACGGAAATAACTGGAGCGACCATTTGAGCGCCTAACAGGAACGTAATAATAGGGATTAACAGGATTGCGGCACCACCAGCAGCAATAGTGCTGAAAAACCAGGCTAAGGCTCCTAATATAAATAACAGCGCTAAGATCATAATTTAACTATGTCGTAAATAGAGATGTTATATTAAACGGTAAATTTGAACCTTGGCTATTAACAATAATCATAAAAATCATGTTTTTCGGATTAGATAAAAAAAGACAACTTCCACAGGCTGTAGACGCATTACCCGGCCGTGAGACGGTAATGCCTGTTGAAAATAAACATTTTGTTTATGAGCATCCGATCAAAGCGCCATTTCCAGGGGGTATGGAACAGGTCATTTTCGCTCTGGGTTGTTTTTGGGGAGCTGAAAAATTATTTTGGCAATTACCTGGTGTTTATACAACGGCTGTTGGCTATATCAATGGAATTACACCGAACCCGTCTTATGAAGAAGTTTGTACCGGAATGACAGGACATACGGAAGCTGTTTTGGTTGTTTATGAGCCTGACAAAATCAGTCTCGAAGAATTATTAACGGTTTTTTGGGAGTCACATGATCCAACACAAGGAATGCGACAGGGCAATGATAACGGCACACAATATCGTTCAGGAATTTATGTGTTTAATGATGAAGATAAAAGTTTAGTTGAAGCTTCAAAAAGCAATTATCAAAACAAATTGAATGAGGCTGGTTATCCGGCAATTACAACAGAAGTGTTAGTGGCGCCAGAGTTTTATTATGCGGAGCAGTATCATCAGCAATATCTTGCGAAAAATCCGAGAGGTTATTGTGGTTTAGCAGGTACAGGTGTGAGCTGTTCAGTAAAATAAAGTTTATTACGTTGTTATTTTAATTATGCACGTTTCTTTTGATTTTTAGGCGTTTTAACATTTACGTTTGTTTTCTTTTTTTTATCAGAAGCTAGTGTTTCAGTCTTAAAATTCACTGGCATCATGCCGCCTCCAGATGTTCTTATGTAATACATATTTTTTCTCTCTTGATTAAATTAATTTACTGGGAAACCACTGGCAAAACGACTAATCCATTCTTCTGTAAGTTTTTCCCTGCTTAAAAAAGGTCCTTCTTTATAACGCTTATCATTTAAATAGAGTTCAATATGACATATTTGTTCAACTATTCTGAGTTTAGGTGCGTCTTCAACATCAACAAGCCAAATACCTATTTCATAGTAGTCATCAAACTCTTTAACCATAACGACTTTACCCATGAAATGATGAATTTCTTTTCGGGTCGGAATCGTCACTTCAATGATTGCTCCCGGCTTTTGATATTCTTTAGAGGAGAAGGTCAGACCGGTATTTGACTCAGGGTCAATTTCTATTTTTGAACTTTGCCAGAATTTTAAACGTTTAAATTGCAGTGGAAATCGCTTTGGGTGCTTTATGAAACCTTGCAGAAATTCGCTTTGAAAATCATCAGGCTGGTCGGTCAAGTTAGGTCGCGTAACGGCTCCGACATGTGAATGATTCCGAATGTGATCTAGATTTGCATTGGCTAACATAACGATCTCCCAATTAATCAAATACTTATAAAACAAAATTGTAAATTAATATTTTATAAAATCAAGTAAAAATATATAAATATCATATATTTATGTAAACTATCTAGTAATAACATTAAAAATAAGTGTTTTAAAAATATCATAAATTATTGATAATAAAGGGAAAAATGATGTTTTATCTTGGTTTTTAATGTTTAAAACGAATACAAAATTTATGTATAATGCAGCTTCAAAAACACGTTAAATTTAGTTTTTTTCAAAAATTCAGTATTAATTTACCCTGGAGGATACTCAATGAAAGCAGTGGTCGGTTTGGTTATAGCCATACTAATCATCTTTGGTTATCGACTTTTCTGGTCATCGCCCGAGTCTGAATCAATTAGGTCAACTCAAGAGGAAGTAGTAAAGGAAACGAAAACTGAAACAGGTACTACGGATCAAGTTGCCTCATCAGCACTGCAGCTAAATCCAGCAAGCGATTCAGAAAAAAGAAAATTGATGGAATCGGAATACGATATTTTGGATCAAGCAAGGAAAAAGCTAAAAAGTCATATTGGCTTGTTGAAGCATCAAATGTGGGGACTTAAATTTCCAGCTGCGACGTCAAAAAATATCAGTACAACGGTAATGGGAGCAAATAAACTATTAAAAAACCCTCATATGCTTGGCGCATTTTCCAGCGTTGAAGAGATTAAAGATGAGACTGCAAAAATAGAATTTGCCGAAAAATCTTTAATTAATATAGATGAAATTGTAAAAGCACAAATTAAAGAAAACGCAAATAGCGTTGATCAAAGTGATTCTGCGATGCAATAGTTTGCATTGTTGTCGACACTAATAATTTTTATTTCCGTTATTTTATTTTCAAGTTTCTGCGTACTGTTTTTCAATGCAACACGGATAAAGTTTTCGGTATAACCGAACCAGTTCCCATCTTCATTTTTTGTTTCCCAAAGTACAGTATGATTATTTCCAATCTGTTCTGTAAGCAGTTTTTGCCGCATAGATTGAGCAAGTACATGTAATTGTTTACTGCGTTCTTTTTTTATAGCAGTTTCAACCTGATTTACTAATGACGCTGCTTTTGTTCCTTCACGTTTTGAGTAAGTAAAAATATGGATATGAGAGAATTG
>JBELBG010000166.1:0-4148 GCA_042095435.1 Thiotrichaceae bacterium
GGGCTTACCAGAGTTTGATCTGATGCAGATCCATAATATGTTGAATTGGCGAACACACCTTGAGACGCTAAAGGAATGGAAACAACAGGGGCGTATTCGTTATATCGGTATTACGACATCGCATGGTCGTCGACATAAAAAGCTTGAGAAAGCGTTATTAGAAGAAGAGTTTGACTTTGTTCAGTTTACTTACAATATGATTGATCGCGAAGTTGAACAACGCTTGTTACCTGTCGCAAAAGAACGTGGTCTTGCTGTTATTATCAATCGTCCGTTTCAACGAGGTCGGTTGTTTGACTTGGTGAAAAATAAACCGTTACCGGATTTTGCTACCGAGATTGATTGTCACAACTGGGCGCAATTCTTTTTAAAGTTTATTGTTTCCCATCCTGATGTGACTTGTGCTATTCCTGCCACATCGCAAGTTGCGCATATGGAGGAAAATATGGGTGCAGGCTATGGACAACTACCTGATAAAGCAATGCGGACCCGTATGCGTCAGTACTTCGAAAAAATAATATAAATGGATTAAGCGGATTTAGTTTATTAGAGTCACGGAAATACATAAGTCCTTCAGATAAACTTCAAGCTCTAGTAAAAAGCTCTGGCAAAATTATCAAACGGTAAAATATAAAGATGTATAGGAGAAAGTATGCAAGCTGATGTGTTAACTAAAGTTATTCTTCCTTTATCGCTTTTTATTATTATGTTTGGCATAGGTCTTTCTTTAAAAATATCTGATTTTAAAAATATTTTTAATTACCCGAAGGCTGTCTTTGTAGGATTAATTGGGCAATTAGTTTTACTCCCTATTATTGCCTTTATTCTTGCGCTTCTTTTCAATTTGCCTGCTGAGTTAGCGGTTGGTTTGATTATTATTGCCCTAGCGCCGGGTGGTGCGACATCGAATATGTTTACCTACTTATATAAAGGAGATGTTTCGCTTTCTGTCAGTTTAACGTTGCTAACCAGTTTGATTACACCTTTTACCATTCCTTTGATTGCTTCAATAAGCATGCTTTATTTTATGAATAGTAATGCTGAATTTGAGCTGCCCATTATTAAAACGATTATTCAACTTCTAGTTATCACTGTGATTCCGATTGCTTTGGGTATGTTTGCCTTATCTCGTATGCCTGTCCTGGCAAAGAAAATTGAAGGGATATTAAAATGGTTTTCAATATTTTTCTTGTTCTTGATTATTGCGCTAATCATTATGAAAAATTCTGAAAATATGCTCAGCTTTTTTGCACAAGCAGGCGCGGCGACTTTAGTGCTTAATATTGTGGTTTTAGTATTAGGTTATCTGCTCGCTAATTGGAGCAAGCTTAATCAAGAGCAGTCGATCTGTATTGGTTTTGAAGTCGGCATTCAAAATGGTACCTTGGCACTTGTCGTTGCCGGTACGTTGATTGGTAACAATACGATGATGATTCCTGCTGTTACTTACTCAATTATTATGTTTATTACGGGTGCTATTTTTGGTTGGCAGATGAGAAAAAAGCACGACCAAGTATAAAAAGGTATTGAATATAGTGAGTAAGAGCCTTTACTCTCGTTTCTAACGATGTTCTGCTGTAGCTAAACTGATAATGATGTTTCAAATGCCATTATTAATGAGGCATACCTCCTAATTTTATAAAAACCTGTCATACATCAGGTTACTTCCCTAAGCAATTTCACACAGCGTTTATTAAACGGCAGAATTTTTTAAAAGATTTATGGGTTTTGTGTCGATAAGTGATTTATCCGTACAAGCATAATTTAGTGACTGTGAAGGGATAAATATGTGATTAATGTATTTAAGCTATGGTTATTTGTATAAAATTAAGCTTTACAAATGCTATGACGTAACAGCTTTAATACTTAAAGCAGATGTCTTAGAAATAATTAGCTGAACTTAATTATCAAACTCTTCTAGTACCAGAGTTGTTTTCCCGCCAAGAAAGATGGGTCTATTTAAGACATTTATGACATCACCATCAAGTTCGTAACGAACTTGTTTAACGAGACCGACTCCTTCTGCATACCATTCTTCTACAGACAAAGGTATATCCATTTGACCGTTTACGGAGTCCATATATGCACTGAATGAGCCTTCACCATAAACTTTAATACAGTTTTCAAAAGTACCGGCTGGTACTGTAACCGTCGCATTCGTTTCTTCAATTCGGTATATCATTGGTACCTGGGCATTTTCGCCGGCACGTTCACGATAGGGATATACGCGCATCATTAAGATTGGTCTGCTTATTATTTTCCACTCAGTACCCACTTCAAATGGTCTTTTAATAATAAATCTCTTGCGATCATCTAGGCGAGGTTTGGATTCGACTATAGTGCGCAGTGCCTCGCGATAGATTCCTTCGTCATCATTGTTTATATAATAGTCAATATCTGAACTGGTACGACGTACATAATAGGATTTATCGTCAACACTTTTTTCCCCAAGGTTATCGATGGTAAGTTGACTTTCATATTTTTCGTTAGTGTATTCAGTCGTAACTTTGTATGTATAACTCAAGCCTTTTTGTAGCGGGAAGTATTCAGTTCCACCAGGTGTTTTTGAACAACCCGATATAATAAGAGCCAGGCAGAAGGCTGTTAGTCGAATACTGGAATTCTTGATGATATTAATCATGGAACTTTATTTTTCAGGCAGCTCAGGTGTTGGCAAGTCATAGAATTCGATCACTGTGCGCTTCTGACCATAGCGAGTTAAGTCTGTTGGAGTATCATCATGGTTTTCTGCTTCTTTCTTCGAGCGGCCAAGTTGTACATTACCACGTCGCTGTTTTTTTAATGCAGCTTCAAGTGAGGAATGTAACTCAAGGTCATAGGGTAAATAAAAGGCTCTTGGTTCAAGCGCAGGTTGATTGTCATCAGTAAAAGCATTAAGCCAGATATGGATACGTCCGGGATCGCCTGTTGTTTCATCTGGTTCGTTGATAGATGATGACAATAGTAGAAAATTATCCGGAAGCTCCTGTTGAGTTGGCCAGCCAAGCAACCCCTGTAAACTATGGTAAGTCATATAATAAAACCCGCTTACAAGGATGACGCAAAGTAATTTAATCCATGCGGGTAAACGAGTTAGTAAAAAGATCGCCAGTACCAGTGCCGCTAACGCAACATAGGTAATTGATAGCCCTAAAATGGCCTGATTCATAATTTATCAACCTCAACAATGGATTTTTGTAATGTATTTACATTACTGACATTTCCGGCAGCATCAACCGTGAAACGCACAGCGGTTTTTTCTTCACCTTTGTTATGCAGTATCAAGTTGCCATAATAGAGCACCCTCAGTTGAGGGTTCACTTTAACTGCGCGAACTTCAACGTTCGCTTGTCGTAATGTTTTGCTGTTATAGTAATGGACATTAACTATATATTCACCCGGAACATTACCTCGTATTGTAACAACTTCCTGGTTTAACGGGTTTGTTATTTCAACGCCGTCCACTAGAATCATATCTTTAGAAAGACCCCGGTCATCGCGATCCAAGTGTATCAGTCCTACTTCCGGATTACGAAACCAGACGACACCCTCTGATGGCCCTTGTACCCAAGTGTCTACATCATCTGGGCTGTTGTCATCCCACTTAACAGTGATTATATATTCGGCCTTTGGATCGATTATACCTTTTTTAGCAGGGGGGTTTAAAAATAAAATCGTGATTAAAAATAATAAAGTAAATGCTAATAATGAATTAAATAAAAGATCTGTAAACGGATCTTGCTCAAACTGTCTTTTTGATCGCCTGATGACCATTTTTTATTCAGCAGTTAAACGAAGTTCCGAGATCTGTTCTGTCTCCATATAATGTATGGTTCTGGCAACAAGTTCATCTGCGCCATGATCCAACATTAAATATTGAAAACTAAGTAGCATACTACTTAGCAAGCCAATTAATGTTGTATTCAAAGCAATTGCCATTCCGGCAGTCATTTTTGCCAGAATATTTTGTACATCGCCAATATCAAAAGACTCCAGTGTGGATAGCGGGCCTAGCATCAATACAAAGCCGATTACTGTGCCAAGTAGTCCCAATTTGATAAGTAGACTGGTAAAGAACCAACCAGTTTCATGCTGAGCATGTGCTTGATCAGCAAATACTTCAGAAAGTAATGCATTATCTGTCGAAT
>JBELBG010000167.1:0-4111 GCA_042095435.1 Thiotrichaceae bacterium
AGATCAGGCGTGTCAGAAAGTATTAGTGGCACACTGCCTGTAATTCCGAGACCGACCCAGAAAAGAACGACAACAACAAATCCGTCACGCAAACGTAATTCATCTTTTATGTTTCTTACCGGGAACCATAAAAGCAGGCCGATAGAAAGAATAAGTGCAAATGCTGAGAAAAAAGGTCCCGTTGTGCCGTCTGAGCTGAACAATGAAATGATCAGCGGAGGGAACATTGTCAGGCTAAATAGGGAAAGTAGTATTCCCAAGATTCTTTGAATGACGAAAAGCTGCATTATTTATTCTATAAAAAAGTGATGCCAACTTGGAACAAGGCTTCAACTTCAGCAACATGTTTTTTATCTGAAACAATTAAGATCACATGATCTTCCGCTTCAATAACAGTTTTTTTGTTTGCCATTAATACTTCTTCACCTCGAATGATGGCGCCGATGGTTGTACCTGGAGGCAAACCAATATCTTTAATTGCTTTACCAACTACTTTTGAAGATGAACTGTTGCCATGTGCAATAGCTTCTATTGCCTCAGCCGAGCCTCTACGTAAAGAGTGAACAACGACGACATCTCCTTTACGAACATGAGCTAGTAAACTACCAATGGTTGCTTGCTGTGGTGAAATAGCAATATCAATAGTATTACTTTGTACGAGGTCTGCATAAGCAGCGCGGTTAATCAAAGCCATTACTTTTCTGGCACCCAGCCGTTTAGCAAGCATTGAAGATATAATATTCGCTTCGTCTGCATTTTTAAGCGCACAGAAGACGTCAGTTTTGTCGATATCTTCTTCATGAAACAAGTCTTCATCTGCCGCATCACCGTTTAAGACGATTGATTTTTTTAATACCTCGGAAGCGTAGCGTGCTTGTGCCGGATCAAACTCAATGAGTTTAACCTTATAGTTACTTTCCAATGATTGCGCTAAACGTAAACCAATATTTCCGCCGCCGGCGATCATGATACTTTTATAAGGCTTTTCATTATTCCGAATAACCTGCAAAAGTTGGCGAATGGATTCTTGTGAGCTTATAAAAAAGATTTCATCATCCGCTTTTATGACGGTTTTACCATTTGGGATAATGGCTTCACCATCTCTAAATATGATAAATATCTTATATTTAATATCTTTTAAAACATCTTTTAATTGACTTAAAGAATGGCCTACCAGCACACCATCATGAGCCGCTCTTAAAGCAACCATTTTTGCTTTTCCATCTGCAAAGTCAACGACTTGTAAAGAGCCTGGGTGTGCTATCAAGCTTTTAATATAATCCGTGACGAGTTGTTCAGGACTAATTAATACATCGATAGGCAGTGCTTCCTGAGCAAATAAAGAAGTATTTTTTAAATATTCTACTTCGCGTATTCTCGCTATTTTAGTTGGTGTATGAAATAAGGTATAAGCAACCTGACAAGCTATCATGTTGACTTCATCACTGTTTGTCACAGCTAAAATCATGTCAGCATCTTTAGCGCCTGCCATTGCTAAAATAGAAGGGTGTGAAGCGATTCCGGTAATAGTTCTTAAATCATAACGTTCACTGATTAACTCTAGTGCAGTCGGGTTATTATCAACTAGGGTAATATCATTGTCTTCACTGACCAGATTAGCGGCAACGGATGCGCCAACCTGACCTGCACCCAAAATAATAATTTTCATTTCAAATCAATTCCAAGCATTTTAAGTTTTCGATATAGATGGGTTCGTTCTACTCCGACTGTATTTGCTACTTTGCTGACACTACCTTTTGCTTTTTTTAGCTGATATTCGAGATAAGCTTTTTCAAAGTTCTCTCTGGCATCACGTAATGGTAAGTCGAAATCAAATCCTTCAATGCTGCTCGAATTTGATTTAGGTTGTATATTACCAAGACATGATTCGACCTCATCAATATTAATCTGCTCATCAGAGCCAAGGATTAACAGGCGTTGAACAATATTTTTTAATTCTCTTATATTTCCAGGCCATTTATATGTTCTCAAGCGGTTTTGTGCCGCAACATTGAATTTTCGATAAGGCAAACCTTCAGTCTCGATAAAATAATCAACATAATATTCGAGTAGAGCAGGTATATCTTCAAAATGATCGCGAATAGCGGGAATGGAAATAGGTAAAATATTTAATAAATAATAGAGATCGTCACGAAAACGATTTTCCTGAATAAGTGATTCAATGTCATAGCGTGTTGCCACAACAATACGCATATTTAAATCAATTTGTTCAGAGCTACCTATATGGCTGTACTTTTTTGTTTCCAGCACATTATGTAAATGTGATTGTAAGGTTTGGCTTAGTTCCGCAATATCCTTAATAAACAGTACACCACCATTTGCTTTATCAAAGTAACCTTCTTGTACTTGATTATTGGTTTCAAGTCCAAATAGCTCTACATCAGCATGTTCTTTGGCTAAAGCAGAAATACTTACTGTAATAAATGGCCCATCATTACGGGAACTTAACGAATGCAGATAGCGGGCAAAGAGTTCTTTATCAGTTCCTGACTCTCCATGTATTAATACTGGTGTATCATGTTCTGCTATGCGTGCTATTTGCGTTCTTAAGTTTTGCATGACCTTACTTTTACCTATCGGCTCAAGCTTAGTCGATGTAACTTGACGTAATTGCAGATTTTCCTTTTTCAGTGATGAAGTTTCAAAAGCATGTTTTATCGTTAGCAACAATTTCGATATAGAAAGCGGTTTTTCTATGAAATCATAAGCACCATGTCTTGTAGCTTCTACTGCCGTCTCAACATTGCCATGTCCCGACATCATGATAATAGGTGTTGCAATGTTATCTTCTTCCTTCCATTCTTTTAGTAAAGTAATGCCATCAATATCAGGCATCCATATATCAAGAAGAATCAGATCTGGCTGAAATGATTCTATTTCCTGACGTGCATTCGCCGCATTTTCAGCAACCTTAACACTAAAACCTTCGTCTTCCAGAATTTCCTGAACCAGGCTTCGGATATCCGGCTCATCATCAACAACGAGTATTTGTCGTTTATTCATAAACTATGACTGTTATTGAATTCTATTTATTGAAATAGT
Source organism: Thiotrichaceae bacterium (assembly GCA_042095435.1). GTDB lineage: Bacteria > Pseudomonadota > Gammaproteobacteria > Eutrophobiales > Eutrophobiaceae > UBA7359. The sequence goes on from JBELBG010000167.1 coordinate 3,064, forward strand.
TACCGGTAATCTTACCACAGCACAAGCACCTTTTTGTTCTTCATTGTTTTCAAGCCAGACACAGCCCATATGTTCATCAATAATTTTTTTCACTATCGCCAGTCCTAACCCCGTCCCTTTTTTCTTTGTAGTGATATAAGGCTCAAAAAGATTGTTGATTATCGATGTATCAATTCCTGCACCACTATCGAACACTCTGATTTCAAGCACTTTATCTGCTTCAATCATTTTAGCGCTAATTTTAAGGTTGTGCTCTTTACCCTCAGAGTTTGCATCAATCGCATTTGTCAGGAGATTATTAAAAACCTGTCTCAATTTTTTTTCATCACCGGTTATTGCTGGCAGATTAGCTTCAATTTCAATTTCAATTTTATTGTTTCCGTCCATGCTCGCATATAAATCTACACCTTCCTGAATTAAATGTTCAATCTTGATTTGTTCGGGATTATATTCAGGTGATCGCGCGTAGTCTGAAAAACTGTTTACCATGTCTTTCATTGTTTCGACTTGCTGGATAATGGTATTTGTCATCCTGTCCAGCATATCTGCATCTTCTGTGTCCATTTTAGTAAGGTATTTATGCCGTAGACGTTCGGTTGCAAGTTGAATCGGTGTTAACGGATTTTTAATTTCATGTGCTAGGCGGCGAGCCATTTCACTCCACGCTGCATCGCGTTGTCCCTGTATTAATGCAGTAATCTCGTCGAAAACAATAACATAACCGTTGATAGTGTTATCTGTTTCTATTAATGCTGCGCCATTAATAATTAAAATCTGATTGCCTGTTTTATCTGTCAGCGTGATTTGTTCTCGCCAGTCATTATGTCGTTCTTCAATATTCGTAGAAATACATTCGAAGAAGTTTTTCAATCGAGGATAGTTTTCGTTTAAAGCAGAGATACTTTTGTTTTCAACAATACTTGTATTTATTTGCAGTATTTCTTCAGCACTTACATTGAGTTTTTCCAGCTTGCTGTGTTTATCAAATACCATAACGCCAGATGATAATCTGGACAACACTGTTTCGAGATAAGTACGTTGAGACTCA
>JBELBG010000168.1:0-4061 GCA_042095435.1 Thiotrichaceae bacterium
TCAATAGTGCAACCGCATTATGGGCACGAAATAAAAGGGACATTAAAGAAGAAGAATACAACGAGTTCTATAAGCATGTAGGCCATGATTTTGAGGATCCAATGGCGCATGTTCATAACAAAGTAGAGGGTAAACTTGAATACACGTCACTCTTATATATCCCTGCCAGAGCACCGTTTGATTTATGGGATAGAGAGCAACGTCATGGCGTTAAACTCTATGTAAAGCGCGTTTTTATAATGGACGATGCAGAGCAGTTAATTCCATCGTGGCTACGCTTTGTCCGTGGCGTTGTCGACTCAGATGACCTGCCTTTGAACGTCTCACGTGAAATACTTCAGAATAATAAAGTTATCGATTCCATTCGTTCCGGTTGTACGAAAAAAGTATTGAGCCTGTTAAAAAACATGTCGGAAAAAGATCAGGATAAATATGCTGAGTTCTGGAAAATTTTCGGTAAAGTTCTGAAAGAAGGTGTCATCGATGCGCCTGATCATAAAGACGATTTATCAAGTCTGTTCCGTTTTTCCAGTACGCATGAAGATACTGAGGAGCAGAAGGTTTCGTTGAAGGATTATGTTGAACGCATGCAGGAAGGTCAAAAGGCGATTTATTATGTTACCGCTGATTCTTATGCAACAGCGAAAAACAGTCCGCATCTTGAAATCTTCAGAAAGAAAGGCATTGAAGTATTGTTGTTAACCGATCCGATAGATGAATGGGTGACAACACATCTGACTGAGTTTGATGAAAAGTCGTTACAGTCTGTCAATAAAGGCGAACTCGATCTTGGTGATGTTCAAAACGAAGATGAAAAGAAAGAGGATGAACAAAAGACTAAGGACTATGAAAAACTTGTTGAACGTATCAGCAAAGTCTTGGATGAAAAAGTAAAAGAAGTGCGTGTAACTTCACGATTAACCAATTCACCCGCTTGTCTTGTTTCGGATGAAAACGATATGGGCCGTCATCTGGAACAGATTTTACAGGCTTCAGGGCAAAGTATTCCTGGCTCCAAACCGATTCTGGAAATTAATCCGGATCATCCTATTGTCAAAAAGATTGATAATGAAGCTGATGAAGACTTATTCGATGACTGGTCGCATATCTTGTTCGATCAGGCGTTACTAAGTGAAGGTGGGCAATTAGGCGACCCTGCCAGTTTTGTTAGCAAGCTCAATGCCTTGATAGTGACATTGGCGGATTAATCCGTTTTGATCGTAATGGGGCGACAATGCCCCATTACAAATCAATCATTTATCCACTTTTTATTTCACTCTTTACACTCCATGACCTAAAATGTAATTAAATCATCATTCAGGAACGTTATGGAGCACACTGAAAAAGACTTTTCAGCTTTATTACGTGAACTCAATAAAATTGGTGTCGCGTTATCGGCAGAAAAAGATCATGCTCGTTTACTGGAGCTTATTCTGGTTAAGAGCATGGAACTCACCAATGCTGATGGCGGGACGCTTTATTCAGCAACAGATGATAACCATCTGAAATTTGAAATTCTGCACAACCGTTCCCTGGATATTCATAAGGGTGGTACCAGTGGCGAAGAAATTACTTTCTATCCTATTTCTCTTTATGATGACGAAGGTAATCCCAATAATCACATGGTTGCGGCCTGGGCAGCCCTGAGTGGAGAAACAGTCAATATAGCCGACGCTTATGCCAGTGAAGAATTTGATTTTTCCGGCACACGTAATTTTGATAGTAAAACAGGTTATTGTTCAACATCGTTTTTAACAGTGCCAATGACTAATCATGAAAATGATATTATTGGTGTATTACAACTAATCAATGCAATTGATAAGGGCACGGGAAATGTCATTTCATTTTCGCCACTTGATCAACAACTTGTTGAGTCATTGGCTTCACAAGCAGCAGTCACCATTACCAACAAGAATTTAATTGATGCACAAAAGAATCTTTTTGATTCATTTATACAATTAATTGCAGATGCGATTGACGAGAAATCACCTTATACAGCGGGTCATTGTCGACGCGTTCCTGTGTTGACATCTATGCTGGCCGAAGCAACCTGTCGGGTGGACAAGGGACCATTTAAAGACTTCTCTATGACGGAAGAGGATAAATATGAACTGGAAGTCGCTGGCTGGATGCATGATTGTGGCAAGATCACAACGCCGGAATACGTTGTTGATAAAGGCACTAAACTGGAAACGATATTTGATCGGATTAGTTTGGTAGACATGCGATTTGAAGTGATAAAACGAGATGCCATTATCGAATCATTGAAATCAAGCTTAAGAAATATTAAAAATTCTGATGATATCGAACAGGAACTATCGAAGAATCAGATACTGCAAAATAACCTGGGCACTTTAACAAAAGAAAGAAACGAAATACGTAAATATAATGTTGGCGGTGAGTCTTTATCAGAAGAAGATCTGACACGTATCGAGCAGATTGCTAGCAGAACTTATGTCGATCCAGAAGGTAAAACAGTTAAGCTGTTAGATAAAGAAGAATTACAAAACCTGCAAATAGGTCGAGGTACCTTGACCATTCGTGAACGTGAGATAATCAATAATCATATTAGTGTTACGATCAAGATGCTGGAATCATTAACTTATCCCAAACACCTTACCCGTGTCCCTGAATTTGCTGGTGGGCATCATGAAAAGATGGATGGTACCGGCTATCCAAATAATTTAACCAAGGATCAGATGTCCATACAGGCGCGCATGATGGGTATTGCCGATATTTTCGAAGCGCTGACAGCGGGTGATCGACCGTATAAGAAGGCCATGTCTTTGTCGAAGTCATTAGAGATTCTTGGCGATATGAAATTGAACAACCATATCGATCCTGATTTATTTGATGTTTTCATCAATGAAGGCGTGTATATGGATTATGCAAATCAATACTTAAGTCCTGAGCAGATAGACGAAATTGATTTTAATGATATCCCCGGTTATCAGCCTGTTAATGACTAGCCAATAATGAATAATAATTAGCAGTTACTGCTATAGCGGCTATCAGAATATTTTAAATCTTTACTACTCACTAAATTACAATTCACATTCAAAATGACGCCACGTGATTTGATTCAGCGTACAGTGGGACAATTTTCCGAAACAGAGCTATTTTATGGTCATGGCACGGATAACACATTAGATGAAGCGTTTTATCTAGTCATGGTTGCGGCGTGTCTTGAGTTTGACTGTAGTGATGAAGAACTCGACAAACCATTACAACAGGAGACGCTTGCTCATATAGAAAATTTAATTGATAAACGCATTAAGCAGCGTATTCCCGTAGCCTATCTGATTAATAAAGCCTGGTTTGCTGGAAGGCAGTTTTATGTTGATGAACGCGTACTCATTCCACGCTCACCCTTTGCAGAATTAATTACTTCCCAGTTTATGCCGTGGTTGTCTTCCAATGCAGTTAATTCGATTCTTGAAATTGGAACAGGTAGTGCTTGTATGGCAATCGCCTGCGCATATGAGTTTTCGCATGCCAAAATTGACGCGGTTGATATTGATGATGATGCGATTGAAGTAGCGAATAAGAATGTTGCCATGCATAAACTTGAAGGGAGAGTGCAAATTCTTAAGTCAGATTTATTCGAACAACTTGGTAATAACAAATACGATCTGATTATTAGTAACCCGCCTTATGTTGGTCAGGATGAAATGCAAAACTTACCTGAGGAATACAGCCATGAACCGAACCACGCTCTTGAAGCCAACGACAATGGCCTTGAACTAGTAGGAAAAATACTGGGAAAAGCTAAACATCATTTAAATGATAACGGCATACTCGTTGTTGAAGTGGGTAATAGTATGAAAGCGTTGATAGAGCGATATCCGGAAATACCTTTTGTCTGGCTGGAATTTGAACAGGGAGGGGACGGCGTATTTTTACTGAATAAAAATGATTTAGTTTGAGATAGCAGTATTTTTTGAAACTTAATCCGAAATCTTGTTACTAAATTATTAAAAAATAATCAGCACATCGATTAGGGGAAAAATTGGAAAAGTCAGCGTACATTGAAACATGGTTTACTTTATTTCCTGAGCTAT
>JBELBG010000169.1:0-4067 GCA_042095435.1 Thiotrichaceae bacterium
GATCTGCCTTCCATGGATGACGATGATCTTCGTCGTGGTAGAGCAACCTGTCATAAGAAGTACGATGAAGCGACAGCTATATTGGCCGGTGATGCGCTGCAAGCTTTGTCATTTCATATTCTGGCACAAGATGAGAAAATCAAGGTCAACAGCGAACAACGTCTAACTATGATAAATACACTGGCGATTGCCAGTGGTTCGCGCGGTATGGCCGGTGGTCAAGCGATTGACTTAGCCGCCGTCGGCAAATCGCTAAATATAACTGAACTTGAAAATATGCATATTCACAAAACAGGCGCTTTGATCAGAGCCAGTGCAGAATTAGGTGCATTATCTGCCGAAAATGTCGACAGCGACCTGTTCGCACGCATCTCGCAATATGCAAAATGTATTGGTTTGGCCTTTCAAATAAAAGATGACATTCTCGATATCGAAAGCGACACAGAAACGCTAGGCAAACCGCAAGGCTCTGATATGGAACAAAATAAACCGACCTACCCCGAACTATTAGGGCTTGAAGGAGCCAAACAAGCTGCAGATGATCTATACAATAAAGCGATTCATTGCCTCGATGTTTTTGATGAAAGAGCAGATACGTTACGATCAGTCGCAGATTATATTATTAACAGGAACAAATAGGCCTTAATTCACAGAAACGATGTATATAAGACTTATTTAGCGTAGAATCAGCGAATACCGTTTCATTTATTTTTACTACAATTTTACAAAATAACTATAAAAATCAGTTTATTGGAATATATTTATGAGCCAAACAGCATCGGCAACATCAGAAATACCCGACACACAAAATACATTAGATACCCGACACATCGCGATTGATAAAGTGGGTATCAAAAATATTAAACATCCTGTCGTTGTCAGCGACCGTTCTGGCCGTGAACAACACACCGTTGCCAATTTTAATATGTATGTGAACTTGCCGGAAGAATACAAAGGCACGCATATGTCACGTTTTGTTGAAATTTTAAACGATCATGAATATGAAATAACCGTTCAATCTTTCAAACGCATGATTGAAGAAATGACGGAACGCCTTAACGCTGAGTCAGGTGACATTGAGATGACTTTTCCTTATTTTGTGAATAAAGAAGCGCCTATTTCCGGTGTAAAAAGCTTAATGGATTATGAAGTTTCATTTATTGGGAAAATCATTGATAGCAAACCACATGTGCTGGTTAAAGTATTGGTCCCAGTTACGTCATTATGTCCCTGCTCAAAAAACATTTCAGATTATGGTGCGCATAATCAACGCTCACATATTACTGCTTGCGTAAGAATGGCTGATTTTATGTGGATAGAAGAACTCATCGACATTATTGAAGGTGTTGCCTCTTGCGAGCTTTACGGTTTATTGAAACGTCCTGATGAAAAATATGTGACGGAACGCGCTTATGATAATCCTAAATTTGTCGAAGATATCGTTCGTGATGTTGCCGTTAAATTCAATGAAGAAGATCGTATTCTTGGCTATGTTGTCGAATCTGAAAACTTTGAGTCTATACATAATCATTCCGCTTATGCTCTGTTAGAACACGATAAAGACGTAGATTAAAGCTTTCAAACGACAGGTCTTATTCTCATACAAACCGTCAAATATTTGCCGCTTATTAGCGGCAAACGAGTCATCGTTAACAACAGCTATCTATAAGTTATTGTTTTAAAAAAACATCTTATCTGGCACAGCATATGCAGTATCACATACTGTATATCTCCTCCCCTTTAATATAATGGATGCAATAAATTTGCATCCTTTTTTTTGCTTTTTTTGTCCATAGAAATGAACTAACTCATCTGGACAAACTCAATACAGTATAAATAAACACAAAATAAAACATGAAGAAAAGCATCCTCCTCTTTGTTCTACTTTATGCTAATCAAGCCTCTGCTGATGCAATCGATATGAAGGATTATTTAATTCTGAAAAATCGTGTTTCTGAAGCAGAGGTACTCTACAAATTAGGGCCACCTGATCATGAAACGGTAAATGATGACTGTTACAACCATGTATTAAATAAAACCTGGTTTTACATTCCTAAAACAAAAGGTTCTAACAAATGGATTAGTGAGTTCAGGTTTAACGGTAATGGCAGACTGATTTCAAAAGACAGATATAGAGCCAGATAAAATAGAATTAAACAGGTTTTGTTTTAGCCTCGTCCCAAAGTGCATCCATCTCTTCTAAGTTCGATTCTTCTAGCGTCTTATTATTCTTACGCAATGCTTGTTCAATATAATTAAAACGTTTAATAAATTTTTCGTTTGTAGCACGTAATGCCAGCTCTGAATCTATACGACAGTATCGCGCCACATTAACGCAACAAAACATTACATCACCAAGCTCTTCAGTAATATGTTCAATGTTATCACCCGTTTTAATCGCTTCACGAAGTTCTGCTAATTCTTCATCCAGTTTATCGAGAATATCTTCACTGTTGTCCCAATCAAAACCAACACTGGCTGCTCTTTTTTGTAATCTTGATGCAGTTTGAAGTGCTGGCATATGTTTTCCAACATCATCCAATAACTTTTTTTCTGCTTGTGTAGCTGAATCACCGCGTTCTTCTTTTTTTATTTTTTCCCATAATACTTTAACTTGTTCACTATTCTCTGCCTTTTCATCCGAAAACACATGAGGGTGACGACGTTGAAGTTTGTTATTTACCTGCTCGACTACTGATTTAAAATCAAAACACCCATCTTCACTAGCCATTTCGGAATAAAAAATGATATGGAACAACAAATCACCGAGTTCATCTTTGATATCATTCATATCATCCCGGTCTATGGCATCGATAAGTTCATATGTTTCTTCAATGGTATAGCCTTTAATTGAATCGATAGTTTGTTCTCTATCCCATGGACAACCGCGTTTCGGATCACGTAATAACTTCATTATATGAAGTAATCTTTCCAGTTCTTTCATTAGTATTTAACTCAAACTTGACCTATTGAACCTTTCGAATAAGAATGACACTTACATTCTATTTGAAGGGTGTTATGGTGACTTTACATAACTCTGAGCAAGAACAATAGTGAAATGACGCCATTAATTTTAAGACTTGATGTTGCCGGTGCCCCTGTTAGGTGGCTGCCATGGCAGGATGCGGTCAATCTTTATGCGCGTGAAATGATTGCCTGGACAGCGGGAGAAAGCCTTTTTACTTTTAAAGGGGGTATCAACCGCGCGACAGGACAACGCTCTATTGTAAAAATTAACTCCATTATTGCAGTAAAACGCTCAAATCAAATCAAACAGGCAAAACGAACTATTCCGCCATTAACAAATCGTGAGTTATTTCTCCGTGATGCCCACTTATGCATGTATTGTGGTCATAAACACAGAGAAACATCACTTACTCGTGATCATATTATCCCTATCTCAAAAGGTGGCAAAGATCGTTGGTCCAATGTTGTCACTGCTTGCAGACATTGTAATACCCACAAAGCAAACCGCACCCCTGAAAAGGCAAATATGCCATTACTCGCTATCCCATTCATTCCAAACTGGGCTGAATATCTGGCATTATCAAATAGAAGAATTTTAATTGATCAAATGGACTTTCTGAAAACCCAATTCACGGGACGCAGTATGTCCTTCAAGAAAAACTAATGAGTAATAAATTAACTTTATAAATGATAAATGAGGAAGAAAAATGAAGTCTTTAATTATCGCATTAAGCTTTTTAATGCTGGCACCAACAACAGTAATGGCCGTTGATACAGATGGCAATTATGCAGTTTGGGGTATAGGAAAAAAATCCTGTTTCGGATTTAATAAAGAAATGAGCGGTGAAGATAACGCAAAATATAAACATTATATAAAAGGCTTTTTGACTGCTTATAATATCTTTACAGAAAAAACGTTCAATATCACTGGCACAAAGGATGAAACAGCAGTACTCGAATGGTTGAATGAATATTGTTCCGAAAACCCAATGTCAGGACTTGAAACGGCATTAACGAGTTTTACTTTTGATCACTATGATAAGCGTAGAAAGTCTGCACATAGTTCAGGAGGCTGGTAGAAATATTAATTAAGTATTATT
>JBELBG010000170.1:0-4065 GCA_042095435.1 Thiotrichaceae bacterium
TAACAAGGATTTATCAGGATCATAAGGACTGGGAGAATCAACTGATGTTTCCCGTTCATACAAACCGAGCATACGTTTTACATCATCGATAGGTTGATCGAGCATATCAGCCACATCTTGTGGCGTTGGTTCACGATCCAGTGTTTGAGACAGCTTGCGTGCAGCACGTAAATAAATATTAATTTCTTTTACAACATGAATGGGCAAGCGAACCGTTCGTGTTTGGTTCATCAATCCACGCTCTATTGTTTGTCTAATCCACCATGTTGCATAGGTTGAAAAACGAAATCCCCTTTCCGGGTCAAATTTTTCAACAGCGCGAATCAAACCCAGATTACCTTCTTCGATTAAATCGAGTAATGCCAAGCCGCGATTCATATAACGACGTGCAATTTTCACAACCAAACGCAAATTACTTTCAATCATGCGTTTTTTTGCGCTTTCATCGCCTAGTAATAATTTACGTGAATAATAAACTTCTTCTTCTGCTGTTAATAAGGGAGAAAAACCAATTTCGTTTAGATACATGCGCGTTGCATCTAAGTCACCCGCTGACAACGATATATTTTCAGGTTCAGCTTTTTTTTTACTTGTGCTAGACGTTGTTACATCACCGTTACCTTCACTAACGAACTGGTCATCTGTTAATTGAATATCCTCAACTTCATTCTCTTCAGCTTCAGGTTCAGATTTATTATCTTCGTCTTTCATAAGCTTTTAGTCGAGATCTCATGTACGCTTTTTCGGTAAAAATTGAGTGGGATTAACCGGCTTGCCATTTTTTCGTATTTCAAAATGCAATAAAGTACGCCCCGTGTGATCCTGTCCCATTTCAGAAATGGCCTGACCTGCTTTCACTATATCGCCTTCCTTGACCAAAAGTTTACTGTTATATGCATAAGCACTGAGATATGTATCGTTATGTTTTATAATAATAAGCTTTCCATAGCCCACAAGTCCACCCCCACTATAAACGACTTCACCAGTAGCCGCTGCTTTTACACGCTGCCCGGCGCGCCCAAGAATATTAAGTCCTTTTTTTGCAGTCGGTGAATTTGTTTTGGAAATTTTTCCAGTTGTCGGCCAGTCCCACTTCACTGGCCCCTTTGGTAAAGACTTCGATGGTGACTTTTTTGCTATCTGCGTTGCTTTTTTAGTAACAGGTTTCGCTTCTTTTTTTGGCAAAGACTGTTTTACTGTTCTTTCAGCTGCGCTTTCTGCTGAGTTTTTAAGATTTGTTCCTTTTTTCTTAAGAATGGGTTTTAAACGGATAACCTGACCGGGATAAATTGTATAAGGAGTTTTAACCTCGTTCCAATTAGCGACCTGTTTATAATCATAGTTATAACGCCAGGCAATAGAATAAAGTGTGTCACCTTCACTGACAACGTGATAACCGGACTTGTTTTGAACAGCAGCTTTCTTTTTTACGTTATTTTTATACTTGCTGCTACTTTGTGACGTTGTTGCTGTTGGTTCTTTAACTTCACCTCTATTTGTCACGGGCGCAACACCTGTTCCGGCACAAGCTTGAAGTAAAAATATACTCAATAAACAAAGAATAATTTTAAATTGGCGATTCATCCTTTCACTATTAAGTTCTAAAGTATTTAAGTTGTATCAAGTCCACCCAGCATAGGGACAAAACAAACTGAGTCGATAACTTGCTCTTCATACCCCTCTTCTCTGCGCGTAATCAATAATAGCTTTTGATCACTCGCGTCTCCAACAGGAATAATTAAACGGCCGTTAATCGCTAATTGTTCACGTAATGCATCGGGTACACCGATTGGTGCAGCAGCAACAATAATACCATCGAAAGGAGCATGTACAGGCCAACCAATATTACCATCTGCGTGTTTCGTTCTGATATTGGTATAACCAAGTTTCTGAAACCGTTCACGCGCACGTATTAACAAACCATTGATTCTTTCCATGGTATAAACACGTTTAGCAAACTGTGCCATAACCACTGTTTGATAACCACAACCCGTACCTACTTCCAGAACATTTTCCAATTTGCGGTCTTTAATCAGTGCTTCTGTCATTTTTGCAACGATATAGGGTTGCGAAATCGTCTGACTAAAACCGATTGGTAATGCTGTATTTTCATACGCACGGCTGGCTAACGCTTCATCAACGAATAAATGTCGCGGTGTTTTACGAATCACATCAAGCACAGCATTGGATTTAATTCCCATCTCGACCAATGTATTTGCCAAACGATCACGCGTACGCTGCGATGTCATTCCAATGCCATGATAATCGACAGACATTAATCCAAATCTCCAAACCAGTTAGTTAATGATGACAAAAAATCATGTCGTGTTAAATCAACGTGCAATGGTGTAATAGAAACATGGTTTGTTCGGATTGCATGAAAATCGGTACCTTTGCCGGCGTCTTGCTCTGGTCCAACAGGCCCTACCCAATAGACTTTACGACCTTTCGGATCTAATGCTTCCTGTGCAGGCTCTGATTTATGTCGATTACCCAATCGGGTGACTTCAAAGCTTTCTATTCTACTGTATTCAACATCAGGAATGTTTACGTTTAACAAAACATCATCTAACGGTTTTTCTATCATTGATTTAACAATTTTTTTTGCCACTAAAACAGAAGTTGAATAATCAACAGGACTCTCAGCTGCATAAGAAAGCGCAATTGCCGGACAACCTAAGTAGCGCCCTTCCATTGCTGCTGCGACTGTACCCGAGTAAAGCACATCATCACCCAAATTGGCACCTGAATTAATACCACTAATCACCATATCAGGTTCATGTTCCAATAAACCGGTAATCGCAAGATGAACACAATCAGTTGGTGTGCCGTTTACATAATAAAAACCACGAGTATCCTGCTTTATACGTAAAGGCGCATCTAACGTTAATGAGTTACTAGCACCACTACGGTCACGATCAGGCGCAACAACAGTAATTTTCCCGAAATCTTTTAACGCATCAGCTAATGCGGCTAAACCCGGCGCTTGATAGCCATCATCGTTACTTAATAAAAAATGCATTTAACAGTATTCTTTTAATTAAAATTTTGACGCAAGTTAAAAATAATGGTTTAGCCTTAGTTAAGAGATTAAAAATTCCAGTAAGGCCTTTTGTGAGTGCAATCGATTACCTGCTTCCTCCCAAACAACACTTTGCGGCCCTTCCAATACATTTTCGGATACTTCTTCACCGCGATGTGCGGGCAAACAATGCATAAATAATGCATCGCTATTTGCCAATTCCATAATGTCAGAATTTACCTGGTATTTCGCAAACTTTTGCATGCGTTTTTTTTGTTCTTCTTCCTGTCCCATGCTTGCCCAGACATCTGTTACGATTAAATCTGCATTCTTTGCCGCTTCATTCGGGTTTCGTTCTATCACAACATTATTTTTTGTTGAGGCAAGTATTTCAGCATCAGGGTCAAAATCTTCAGGGCAAGCAACGGTTAAATGAAAATTAAAAATCTTTGCAGCATTCATATAGGAATGGCACATATTGTTACCATCACCAAACCAGACAACCTTTTTACCTTCAATCGAGCCGCGTGTTTCATGATAGGTTAATAAATCCGCTAATAGCTGACAGGGATGGTAGCTATCTGTTAATGCATTAATGACAGGCACTTCCGAATACTCGGCAAATCGTTCGATTTTTTCATGTTCATACGTACGCAACATAATGCAATCGACCATTTTCGATAGCACACGCGCTGTATCTTCAATCGGTTCACCACGGCCTATCTGTGTACCGCTTGGTGCAAGATAAATAGCATGCCCACCTAACTGCGCCATACCTGCTTCAAACGAAACACGTGTGCGTGTCGACGATTTTTCAAAAATCATTCCCAATACACGCCCGTTTAAACTCGCTTCATAGTTCTTTTTGATAAATTGTTTTTTTAGTTGCTCTGCGCGATTAATAATTGAGACTAATTCATCACGACTTAAACTATTCAGTGTTAAAAAATGTCTTGTTTCCATAACTCAACCTTTAAGCTAGATATTTTTTGATGACATTGCTTAAAATTGAAACAATTTCATCTGCTTCTTCATTACTCATC
>JBELBG010000171.1:0-4063 GCA_042095435.1 Thiotrichaceae bacterium
CATTATTAACGCAAAGGTTGATGGTACGTTTCCTAATCATCATCCCGATCCAACCATGCCGGAAAATCTGATTCAATTACAGGAAGTGGTTCTTAACGAAAAATGCGACTTGGGTATTGCCTTCGATGGAGACGGTGATCGATTGGGTGTAATTGATAGCAAAGGCCGTATTATCTGGGGCGATCAATTAATGAGTATTTATGCGGAAGATGTCTTAAAGTCGAATCCGGGTGCGGCCATTATTGCTGATGTGAAATCCAGTGACTTTTTGTTTGAAGATATTAAAGCAAAAGGTGGTGATGCCATCATGTGGCGTACTGGTCATTCACTAATAAAAGAGAAGATGGCTGAATCAGGAGCCTTGCTTGCTGGAGAAATGAGCGGTCATATTTTCTTTAAAGATAAGTACTATGGTTATGATGATGCTTTATATGCTGCTGTTCGTTTGATTAGTATCCTTGCTAGCAGGGAACAATCTTTAGCAGATATTAAAGATGCTATGCCAGAAATGGTGAATACACCTGAACTTCGGTTTCAATGTAACGATGATATTAAATTCAAGGTTGTCGACGATGTACGTGATCGTCTGATCAAAAAAGGTGTAAAAATTAATGATATCGATGGTGTCAGGGTTAAGTCTGATAAAGGCTGGTGGTTATTACGTGCTTCAAACACACAAGATGTATTGGTAGCGCGATGTGAAGCCAGCAATGATGATGATTTAGGTGATTTGAAAAATACATTGATTAATGAACTCAATTATAGTGGTGTTAAAGCAGCTATATTCGCTTGAGTTAATAGGGTCAATTGGTACAAGGCGCTGATGTATAAGTGCTGAGGTATTTGGCAAAAATTAAAAGGTTTATAATCTTTTAATACGTCGTGTCTCAATCAGCGCCATGTACTTTAATCCAGTTTGGCATTAGATATTTTACTGTAATAAGGTCATTTTATGAATGGTTGCCAATGGAGCAGCGAGTCTAATGACGAAGTGATATCATCTTTTGTGAAGAGTGACTTTCGCAATAATTAGTCCAAAAAGTTGTTTAAATCAGCTTTTGAAGATGGCGTATTGAGCAGTATTCTGTTAGTCTTATTTCCCCTGAATATGAAACTATTTAGGCGATTTTTTACCCCTAAAACCGGTTGTTTCAGACCGGACAAATTCGCTCCCTCTAAACTTCTTGCATCTTTTGGAATGGCTTTATGACGCGTTATATCTTTGTGACTGGTGGTGTTGTTTCTTCTCTTGGTAAAGGAATTGCTGCCGCGTCTCTCGGTGCCATTTTGGAAGCACGTGGTTTAAAGATCACCATGATCAAGCTCGATCCTTATATTAATGTCGATCCCGGAACCATGAGTCCTTTCCAGCATGGCGAAGTGTACGTAACGGATGACGGTGCCGAGACGGATCTGGACTTAGGGCACTATGAGCGTTTTGTTCGTGCAACAATGGGAAAGCGAAACAATTTTACAACCGGCCGGATTTATCAAAATGTTATTCAAAGAGAACGACGTGGTGATTATCTGGGCGGTACGGTACAAGTCATTCCTCATATTACTGATGAAATAAAAAACTGTATTAAATCGGGTATTGGGGATGCGGATATTGCCATGGTCGAAATTGGCGGCACGGTAGGTGATATTGAATCGCAACCTTTTCTTGAAGCCATTCGACAAATGCGTATCGAAGAGGGTTCAGAAAACACTCTGTTTATACATTTAACCTTGGTGCCATACATCTCAGCCGCAGGTGAAATTAAAACAAAACCGACACAGCATTCAGTTAAAGAACTACGTTCGATTGGTATTCAACCGGATATTCTCGTTTGTCGTACTGATCATGTTATTCCAAATAATGAACGCAAGAAAATGGCCTTATTCACGAATGTGGAAGAATCAGCCATTATCTCTGCGCTTGATGTAGATAATATTTATAAGGTACCGAAAGCATTGCACGAACAGGGGCTGGATGAAATCGTGAATAAAAAGTTCGCAATGAATTTACCTAGTGCAGATTTAAGTGAATGGAATAATGTTGTTGATGCACTGGATAATCCGGTTACCAGCGTTAATATTGCCATGGTGGGTAAATACATGGATTTGGCGGATTCCTATAAGTCTTTATCAGAAGCTCTGGCGCATGCCGGTGTACAAACACGTACAAAGGTCAATATCGTCTATGTCGATTCAGAAGAGATCGAAAATAATGGTACCGACTGTTTAAATGAAATTGATGCGATTCTTGTACCGGGCGGATTTGGTAATCGCGGAATCGATGGCAAAATTGAAGCCGTCAGATATGCCAGAGAAAATGGCGTACCGTATCTGGGTATTTGTCTTGGTATGCAACTCGCTGTTATTGAAATAGCTCGGCACCTTGCCGGCTTGGAAAATGCAAATAGCACCGAGTTCGATAAAAACACAGTACACCCTGTTATAGGTTTGATTACCGAATGGCAGGATGCAACGGGTAAAATTGAACAACGCAGTGAAAATTCCGATTTAGGTGGCACCATGCGTTTAGGGGGTCAGGATTGTCAGTTGCAAGCAGGTTCTTTAGCAAAAGAAATGTATCAAATTGATAAAATTACTGAACGCCACCGTCACAGATATGAATTCAATAATAAGTATCAGCAACAGCTTGAAGCGACGGGCATGAAAATATCAGGTCGGTCAGTAGATGGAGAGCTGGTAGAGATGATCGAAATTCCAGCACATCCTTGGTTTGTCGCTTGCCAGTTCCATCCTGAGTTTACTTCAACACCACGAGATGGCCATCCATTATTCACAGGTTTTATAAAAGCCGCAGGAAACCATAAAGAATCAACTTCGGGAGCTGTTAAAGATGCAGCTATGTAATTTTGAAGTTGGGCCGGATAAACCTTTTTTCTTAATAGCCGGTCCCTGTGTCATCGAAAGTGAACAACTGGCAATGGATACGGCTGGACAGTTAAAAGAGATAACAACTGAATTGAAAATCCCATTTATTTATAAATCTTCTTTTGATAAAGCCAATCGTAGTTCACACGACAGTTATCGCGGGCCAGGTATTGAAGCCGGTTTAAAAGTGCTTGCTGATGTAAAAGAAAAAATAGATGTGCCGGTATTAACAGACATACATGAAGATACACCACTGGATGAAGTTGCCAGTGTTGCTGATGTATTACAGACGCCTGCATTTCTTTGTCGGCAAACAAATTATATTCAAGCTGTTGCGAAAACAGGTTTGCCGGTCAATATAAAGAAAGGTCAGTTTCTTGCGCCGTGGGATATGGTGCATGTTGTCGAAAAAGCGCGCGCGGTTGGAAATGATAAAATCATGGTTTGTGAACGCGGTGCAAGTTTTGGCTACAATTATCTTGTTTCTGATATGCGTTCACTCGTTGTCATGCAGGAAACAGGTGCGCCAGTTGTGTTTGATGCAACGCATTCAGTACAAATGCCGGGTGGTGGGGGTAAAGTTTCTGATGGTCAACGTGAATTTGTACCGGCATTGGCTCGTGCAGCTATGGCGGTAGGTATATCCGGTTTATTTATAGAAACACATCCACATCCGGAAAAAGCATTAAGTGATGGGCCTAATTCGTGGCCGATGGACAAGATGAAGTCTTTGTTGGAAACACTAAAGACGATTGATCAAACAATTAAACCATAAAGTAAATGAGGAGTAGATGTGTCAACTATCAATAAAATTATTGCGCGAGAAGTTCTGGATTCAAGAGGCAACCCAACTATTGAAGCAGAGGTTTATACAGAAAGCGGTGCGGTTGGGAGTGCTATGGTGCCTTCCGGAGCATCAACAGGTATTCGCGAAGCAATTGAATTACGTGATGGTGATAAAGCACGTTATCTTGGCAAAGGCGTATTGAATGCGGTTGCTAATATTCATGACAAAATTTCTCCTGTATTAGTTGGTAAAGAAGTCAGTGAGCAGGCGGAAGTTGATCAGACTATGCTTGATCTTGATGGCACGCATAACAAAGAAGTACTTGGCGCAAATGCGATTCTTGCCGTTTCTATGGCAACGGCACATGCTGCTGCAAACGAAAAAAAACTTCCT
>JBELBG010000172.1:0-4050 GCA_042095435.1 Thiotrichaceae bacterium
CTATCGTGCAAACAAAGGTGCAGATGTAAAAGAATCCGCAGAACAGGGTTATGTTCCTGAATCTTATTTAATCAGGTTAATTGAAGATAAGGGCTTTGAACTGGTAGGTTCATCTGAAATTAATGCCAACCCGAAAGATACTAAAGATCACCCTGAAGGCGTATGGACGTTACCACCGAGTTATCGATTAAAAGATGTCGATAAAGAAAAATATACTGCTATTGGTGAAAGCGATCGTATGACATTCAGATTTATTAAAAAATGAATGAACTTAACTTAACCGCAAAACTGTTTTTATTAGTCGGTTCAGCTAATGCCGCGTTAGCTGTTATTTTTGGTGCTTTTGGCGCGCATGCATTAAAAACACGGCTCGATGAAAATTTGCTAAAAGTTTTTCACACGGGTGTTGAATATCATTTTTATCATGCTTTGGGATTAATTCTGATTGGGATACTGACAATAAATCTTGGTGTCAATAGCTGGATTAAAACTGCTGGCTGGATGATGTTTGCTGGAATTATTCTTTTTTCAGGAAGCCTGTATTTGTTAAGCATGCTTAACTTACGCTGGTTAGGCATGATTACACCGATAGGCGGTTTATTATTCATACTATCCTGGCTGAGTCTGTGCACCGCCATAGTTAAACAATGAGGACATCATGAAATTTATCTTTTATGCATTTTTAATGACTGTATTTAATTCACAGGTTTTTGCTAACGATACTAATGAAACTGTAAATAAAGCCTGTTTACGTCAGGCCATATCACTCGTTAATCAACTAAAGGCCGATGTAATAGACAACATGAGCCAGGAACAATCCGATCAAACACTCAAAATTGCAACTGTAACCTGTCAAGCCTATTTAAATAAAGAATTGAAAAACTCAGAACTCACTAGCAATAGTAAAGCGACAGGTGATTCAGATGACGAAGACTGGCTAACTAAAAAGATTCTAAGTGGTGAAGTTGAAAGAAAGGCAGGTAACAAACGCTTGATGAAAAGGCATTAAAGGACTGGCACTGCGGAACAGTGACAAGCCTGTTGCTAGCCTTGTTATGCTTTACTTCAGCCAAGATTCTACGCGCCTGTAGCATTAACTTTTTTTGTTTCTTATGTCTGACCTTAATTTACATAGCAGCTGATTTTTTATTTGCATGTTTATTGAATTACGTAGCGACTACACGTCGCTTATCTTTTTTACATATCACTGCGCATAAATATTTGTCTGAAACATCGCAGTAGGCTAATTAAGCTTTTTAATAGCTATAATGAATGGGCGAGTCTTTGAACTCATTTACATTATCTGCGCATTTTTCTTGCGAATACCTTATATCGTCGTTAGCCCTTTCACATTTATAAGTATCTCCAAAGCGAGCATCAGAACAACTAAAGCTTTTACATACCAAGGCACACGAGCATCACGCATGGGTGGATACAACAACAGATTTATTTCTGTCATATTTTATGCTTCATTATTTATATAGAGGTTCCAGGTTTCCTTTTACTGCGGTACTTTTATTATTTTCAAATAATTGTGATTCAAAACATGTTAAAAATGTTTTTCCATCCCAGCTTTTATCCTGCTTCCCATATAAAGATGTATTTAACTCATCAAGCTTTGCTTGTAGTTCAATATCACAATATGGCTTTATCGAATTAATATTGTTTATTCTTTCATTCGGCCACATTTGTCTGGCCCAATCCAGTAGTGCTTTCTTTGCTTCTATAGCATCATTTTTATTACAGGCTAATTTTATTTGCTTCAGACATTGACGTTTCGATACTTCGTCAGAATCAGCATCCCCCGCCTTTTTAATTTTATATTTACTTTTCCATAACAGAAATAATGTGAATAACCACATTAAAAATAATAAAACACTAGCCCATTTCCAGTATGGATGTTCATTCATAGGCTCAACAACAGTCATAGATTGTACGTCTTCCTGCTTCAAATCATCAGTAGCAAACACACCATCCTTTTGTTTCTGTTGAAGGTTTTCTTCTTGAATCAGTTCTGTCGCTTTAACGCGTATCGTACGTTCCGGCAATTCAGCAATTTCCATCTGATCTGTTTTGGTATTCCACCAGGCGAGCTTAATAGCAGGCAAGATAAAGTCACCTGATTGGCTTGGAATAATGGCCATCTTTTCACGTCGAATACCAATAAAACCATTTTCATTAAACGTTTCATTGAATTCAGGTTGATCCGGATATTGCTTTAAATGATCAGGCAATTGAGTTTCAATTACAGGTAAATGACTGGAGGCAAGTCCATTAGCTGTAATAGTTAATGTGCGTGTTGTCGCTTCACCTTGACTTAACTGTGATGGATCAACTGACCATTGCTCTTGAATATTGATCTGACTGGCAGGCAACCAAGTGTTACCTGTAAACGAATCAGGAATAGCTTGTATATCCAATTCGATGCTATTAGATCGTTTAGAAATTGATTTAGGTTGCGGACCAAATGGATCAAAACCAAAAAAACTACTTGAGCCTGTTTGTCCTTGAAAATTTATCGGTTTAATTTTCAAACTGCCACTACTTTGCGGAAAAATAGCGTACTGCCTTTGTACGACAACATAACGTTTACCTTTTATCCGTGTTTCAAAACTTTTATCGTCTCCCAGTTTTGTTATTACTGCCTGATCGCCACTGATTTCCGGATCTGACAAGCTTGCATTACTGGTTTGTACAGCACGATAAAGTTTTATCGTATAGATAATTTGTTCCTGCACATAGGGTGATTTTTTATTGACTTCGGCTTCAAGAAAAATATCTTCTGATTTATTACCTACAGTTGGTGGTGCCGTGGTAACAACTTTTACTTGATAAGGTTGACTTGATACGTCATCAAACTTAATCGAAGGGATCTGGATAATACCTGTTTTTTTTGCAATGACTTTTAATATCCATTGCTGGGATTGCTTAATATCACCATTAATGATTTGAGTATTACTACGTCGACCTGTATTTAAAATAGTAAAATTTTTATTTAAAGAACTGAAGTCAGGTTCCGTTTTTACGTTTCCATCACTTTCAAATATTAATTGGAATGATTCATCTGCCACAACCGGGTTACGATCAACACTGACAGAAACCTCAGCCTGAATAAACGGACTCAATAACAAAAGAAAATATAGCGTTAAAAATCTCAAATTCATATTTAATTACCAATATTGTTCATCAGGAGAAATTTTTCTTTTCTCTTTTGAATACATATATTTAAATTTTCGTCTAAGCAAACCGGAAGGATCATCAGGAATAAGTCGCAACCATTGCTCTTCCGCCTGTCGTTCTTCATCAAGCTCATTTACTTCCTGTTGAGCTTGCTGTTGTTGCTCTTGTTCTTGCTGCTGATTTTGTTCTTCAGCTTTTTGCTGTTCTAATGCCTGTTTTAATTTTTCTTCCTTTTCCTTATCGGCTTGCTGTTGCTGAGATTGCTTATCTTCTCCTTGCTCTTCTTTATCCTGTTGCTGTGAAGATTGCTGCTGCTCTGATTCAGACTGTTGCTGCTCAGAATCAGATTGCTGTTTGTCACTTTCAGAATCTGAGTCTTGCTGCTGGTGTTCTGACTTCTGCTCTTCATTCTGATCGTCATTATTCTCAGAATTATTACCCGATTGTGACTGTTGCTGTTGTTGTTGCTTTTCTAATTCTTTTTCAACAAGCTCTTTATTGTATTTTGCATCTTCGTGTTCCGGTTCAGAACTTAATACTTCATCATAGGTTTTAATCGCTTCTTCATAACGTTCCTGCTTTGCCATCGCATTCGCTTTATTATAAAGACTACGAACGTCTCCAGCTTGATTCAGCAATTCCTCTGCTGCCGCATAGTCACCTGCCTTATATTTAGCGGCCGCTTTCCAGTCTTTATCCTGAAATAATTCTGAGGCAGTATCAGCCTGCTTATTTTCTAAAGCACGTATTGCTTGTTGATTCTTGGTTAACCAAAAATCGCCCCATTCGAACGCAGTAGCCTCATCAGGGTTACTGATTAATAAACAGACAAGTATTGCTAAATAACCACGTCTAAAAGCAAAGGCGACA
>JBELBG010000173.1:0-4022 GCA_042095435.1 Thiotrichaceae bacterium
GGCGACAACTCGATTGGTGAATTTTATTCTGTTGCAGTAACGAACAACCTGCAACAGGCTGATACAGGCACAAAGATGATTCATATCGGTAAAAATACCAGTAGCACCATTGTTTCGAAAGGTATCTCCGCAAAGAAAGCTCAGCAGTCTTATCGCGGCCTGGTGAAAATCAGCAAGAATGCAGATAACGCCAGAAACTATACACAATGTGACTCCTTATTAATGGGTGATCAATGTGGCGCACATACTTTCCCTTATATCGAAACAAAAAATTCATCTGCAACAGTCGAACATGAAGCAACCACATCAAAAATTAGTGACGACCAATTGTTTTACTGTTTACAACGCGGTATTGCTGAAGAAGATGCGGTCAATATGATCGTGAATGGTTTTTGTAAGGAAGTGTTTAAAGAGTTACCGATGGAGTTTGCTGTTGAAGCACAAAAACTTCTTGGCATTACGCTCGAAGGCGCTGTCGGTTAAAGAATTATAATTTTAGGTATATACGATGTTCACTTGCAATTGCTCCTGCATTGCAAGTATTTCCGCCATCCATGGCGGTCAGATAATAATGAGATAAAAACTTATGTTAAATATTAAAGATTTACACGCGAAAGTTGAAAATAAAGAAATACTGAAAGGTTTAAACTTCAGTGTTAAAGCCGGTGAAGTCCATGCCATTATGGGGCCGAACGGTTCTGGCAAAAGTACATTGGCAAATGTACTTGCTGGTCGAAACAATTATGACGTAACTAACGGCAGTATTGAGTATGAAGGTAAAGACTTACTCGAACTTTCTCCGGAAGAACGTGCCTGGGCAGGTGTGTTCCTTGCATTTCAATATCCAGTAGAAATTCCTGGTGTAAACAATGTTTATTTATTAAAAGCAGCCGTCAATGCGATTCGTAAATCGCGCGGTGAACAGGAACTGGATGCAGTTGAGTTCTTAAGCCTCGTTAAAGAAAAGATGAAACTGGTTAAGATGAAAGAAGACCTGCTTAACCGTTCGGTAAACGAAGGTTTCTCCGGCGGTGAGAAAAAACGTAATGAAATTTTTCAAATGGCGGTACTAGAACCAAAGCTCGCTATTCTTGATGAAACCGACTCAGGCCTTGATATTGATGCATTAAAGATTGTTTCTGAAGGCGTTAACAGCCTACGCAATGAAGAACGTTCTATTATTTTAGTCACGCACTATCAGCGTTTACTCGATTACATCAGGCCTGATTATGTTCATGTTTTAAGTAACGGAAAGATTATTAAATCAGGTGGTCCTGAACTTGCGCTTGAGCTTGAAGAAAAAGGTTACGACTGGATTCTTGAGACAGAAGCAGCATGAATAAAGACAGCACAAACATTCAACAGTACCTCAATGATTTTGAGAAACTGGATGATAACGTCAAAGCCGACTGGTTTTCAGAACAACGTCAGTCTGCTCTGAAACTTTTTCAAGAAACTGGTTTTCCTCGCACACGTCAGGAAAATTGGAAATATACGGATACGCGTCCGATTGCTAAAAAAACATTTTCTAGTCTGGAAAGTGCGCCTGTATCTATAAGCGCTGATGAAATAAATAACATTAGATTTAAAGATCTGGATAGTTATGAACTTGTTTTTGTTAATGGTGTTTATTCTGAAGAACATTCAAACACTGATAATTTGCCTGAAACTGTCATCATAGAAAATTTGGCAGCAGCATTGGCAAAAGACAACGACTTGCTTGCAAAACATTTAGCCCAGTATGCAGACAGTAACATTAGCCCATTCACTGCATTGAACACAGCATTCATCCAGCATGGCACATATATCAATGTTCCTAAAAATACTGTTCTTGAAAAACCAATTATTATTTTTTATCTGGCAAAAAATAATGGCCAGGCATTTGCCAGCCACCCTCGTAATTTAATCGTCATGGGTGAACACTCTGAAGCAACGTTGATTGAAAACTATATTGGTCTTGATGATGTGGATTACTTCACCAACGCTGTGACAGAAGTATCCTTATCAACGTCAGCAATATTAAAGCATTACAAAATACAGCAGGAAAGTTTAAATGCTTATCACATTGGCAACCTGAACGTCATGCAAGATAAGGATAGTCGATTGGAATCAAACTCTGTTTCCCTTGGTGGTTCATTAGTGCGTAACGATATACATGGACAACTTGCTGCAGAAGGCGCAGAGATCGTCATGAACGGTTTATATATGACGAATGACAGACAACACGTTGATAACCATACGCGCGTAGATCACTTAAAACCCAATACACATAGTTCAGAGAATTATCGCGGCGTGCTCAATGGTAGAAGTCGTGCTGTGTTTAACGGTAAAGTTGTTGTACACCCAAAAGCACAGAAGATTGAAGCATATCAAGACAATGCCAACTTGCTGCTGTCTGATGATGCAGAGATCGATACCAAACCGGAATTGGAAATCTATGCTGACGATGTTAAATGCAGTCATGGTGCGACTGTTGGACAACTGGATGAGAACGCAATGTTCTATCTCCAATCACGTGCGATTGATGAAGATACAGCACGTAGCTTATTAACCTTTGCTTTTGCTGATGAGGTTATAAGAGATATTAGCTTTTCACCAGTTAGAAACCGTCTTGAATATTTAATTGTTGGCCAATTACCTGAAGCCGATTTAATCCGTGAGTTTACCAATGAATAATCAAAACACTGCCACAACCATGAATGCTGATGTACCGGCTTTTGATGTCGAAAAAGTACGTGCGGACTTTCCTATTCTGCAACAACAGGTCAATGACAAACCACTGGTCTATCTTGATAACGCGGCGACAGCTCAAAAGCCAAAACAGGTTATTGAAACGCTAGATAAGTATTATCGTGAATATAATTCTAATATTCATCGTGGCGTACATACACTAAGCGAGAAAGCAACAGCTGTATATGAAGGCGCAAGAGACAAAGTTAAAGACTTTATTAATGCTGACTCAACAAAAGAAATTATTTTTGTGCGCGGTGCAACAGAAGCCATTAATCTGGTTGCACAAAGCTTTGGGCACAGCACACTCACTGCTGGCGATGAAGTTATCATTACAGAACTTGAGCATCATTCGAACATCGTCCCTTGGCAAATTCTGTGTGAACAAACCGGCGCAACATTACGTTATATTCCGATTAATGATGCCGGTGAATTAATACTGAAAGAGTACGAAAAACTGCTTAATGAAAAAACCCGTATTGTCGCAGTTGGCCATATTTCAAATGCGCTCGGTACCATTAACCCGGTTAAAACGATAATTGATAAGGCGCATGCAGTTGGCGCAAAAGTATTAGTCGATGGCGCACAAGCTGTTCCGCACACGCGCGTTGATGTTAAAGCTTTGGATTGTGACTTTTATGTTTTCTCTGGACATAAATTATTCGGCCCAACAGGCATCGGCGTGCTTTACGGTAAAGAAGCATCATTAGAAGCGATGCCTCCATATCAAGGTGGTGGCGACATGATTCAGACGGTTTCTATGTCGAAATCAACCTACAATACTTTGCCGCACAAATTTGAAGCAGGCACACCGCATATAGCGGGTGTTATAGGTTTAGGCGCAGCTATTGATTATGTTAATGAACTCGACTTCGAACTAGCAGCTCAGTATGAAAATGAACTGCTTGATTACGCAAACGCACAAGCCGCGCAAATTGCTAGTTTTAACTTTGTTGGTACTGCAAAAAACAAAACCAGTATTCTTTCTTTTACCTTAGGCAGAATTCATCCGCATGATATTGGCACCATTCTGGATGATGAAGGTGTTGCAATACGTGCAGGGCATCACTGCGCCATGCCGATAATGGAACGTTTTGCTATTCCGGCTACCGCACGCGCTTCGTTTGCTTTTTATAACACCCGAGAAGAAGTTGATGCATTAATTGAAGCTATCGATAAATGTAAAAGTATTTTCGGCTAAGGTAATAACACATGTTTGATCTTAAAGACCTCTATCAGGAAGTGATTGTTGACCACAACCGCAGTCCGCGTAATTTTGGCAAGCTTGCCGG
>JBELBG010000174.1:0-3976 GCA_042095435.1 Thiotrichaceae bacterium
AATGTTATCAGTGCTGTGTTTGTCATTTCCGGTGTCATTGCCATTATCATTGGTTTAGTCGGTGTTTTTCGTATGCCAGATTTTTATACCAAACTACATGCCGCTAGTATTATTGATACGATGGGAACGATGCTGGTTGTCGTTGGTTTAATACTTTACTCAGGATTTGATTTGGTAAGCGTTAAATTATTATTAATTCTTATATTTATTCTGATCACAACACCTGCAGCAGCACATGCCTTGGCCAAGTCAGCATTACACGGTGGATTAAAACCAAAATTGGATGGTGAGAGCGAATGAGCGTCGTGATAGTCAACATAGTCTTACTCTGTTTACTTGTTATAGCAGCTATTGCAATTAATCAGCAACGTAATTTATTTGCCGCGGCGATGTTGACCGGTATTTATAGTTTGATTTGTGCATCTCTTTTTGTTTGTCTTGATGCTGTTGATGTTGCTTTTACTGAAGCAGCAGTGGGAGCGGGTGTTGCGACGATATTATTTCTTGGCACATTATCCTTAACTGGTTTTGAAGAAAAAACTGCTGTCAAAATTTCTATTCCAGGCTTATGTATCGTTTTAATTACAGGCGGTTTATTAATTTACGGTTTGCAAGATATTCCTGCTTTCGGCGATCCAAATGCGCCGGTACAAACTTATCTAGCGGGTAAATATATTAGTGATTCGGCTACTGAAATAGCTGTGCCTAATCTGGTTACATCAGTTTTAGCCAGTTATCGTGGTTATGATACGTTTGGTGAAACAACAGTTATTTTTACCGCAGGTATCGGGGTATTGATATTATTAGGTCGTAGTAGAAAAACTAAAAAAGGTTTATTGGAAGAAAACTAATATGGAACATCATCTGGTCTTACGCGTTGTTGCTCGATTATTAATTCCATTAATAATGTTATTTGGCCTATATGTTCAATTCCATGGTGATTTCGGACCTGGAGGCGGTTTTCAGGCGGGTGTTATCTTCGCAGCCGCTTTTATTTTATACGGCCTAATTTATGGTATAGACAAACTACGATATGTTGTTCATCCCGGTGTAGTGCGCAGCTTGGCGGCATTTGGCGTATTGCTTTATGCCGGTGTTGGTTTAGTTGGTATGATAAATGGCGGTGAGTTTTTAAATTACAGTGTCTTATCTCATGATCCTGTTCATGGGCAGCATCTTGGTATTTTATTAATTGAAGCCGGTGTAGGTATTACTGTTGCTTCGACGATGATTGTTTTATTCTATGCATTTGCCAGACCATAAATAATATTTATTCAAGTAATAGAAGAGCGTATTAACAAAAAGATACTTATGCTTTTATTAATAAATAATTATGAATAAGTATTTGCGTTTAGAAAACTTAATACGTTTTTTTGTTTGTGTTTTACTTCTATCTTTTTTGTTTATCCACAAAGCTTTTTCTGAAGCGCATGACATTTTTTTAGAAGACACGAATGGTAATCAGCATTCATTAAATGAATATATTGGTAAAGGCAAATGGGTTGTGATCAATGTTTGGGCAACGGCTTGTCCTTATTGTCGAGATGAATTAGACGATCTTAATAGCTTTCATGTTCGACATCATAACAACGATGCCATTGTTTTAGGTTTAACTTTAGATTGGCCTGGCTTTGGTTTTCCTGATAAGGACTATCTTGTTAATTTTGCCTTAGATTATTTTATCGATTATCCCTTGTTTATTGTTGATGTGGAACTTGCAAGTCAAGTGATTGGCAAGCAGGTTAATATGATCCCATTAACATTCTTTTATAACCCTGGAGGGGAATTGGTTCTTCGTTTAAATGGCGTAGTAACTGAGGCGATGTTAGAGGAAGTAATTAAAAATAAAAACTCATCTTACCGTGAGCAGTGGGCAAAAGAGATACCTCCAGAATTCAAACCTGAATAATAGTACAAACTAACTACTATCTTTTTCTTTTTTTATCTTTTCTATATTAGGCGCATCCCAACTGCCGGTAATGGTGTATTGTTGTTTTAATATTTGATCTATTTTTTTCGGTATTGCGTTAAATACTTCGCCGGCCAAATAAATAACTGCACCAACACCAACACCAACCGGACCAAATAACGCACTGGCAACGGGTAGACCACTGGATATTTTCGGTGTTACTGTTGCTATTTGGTCATAGTCCTCAGTTGATAAACCAGTTCGACCACTGACGATAATATCAGCAGAAGGACCTGTCATTTCCAGGTTGTTAGTATAAGCATGACCTTGTTGAACACTAAAACTACCCGTAATGTTATCGAAAGCAAAGCCTTCATCAAATACGTCAGTAAAATCCAGTGTTAACCGCCTTGGTAGTGTTTGTATACTAAGTAAGCCAAATAAACGACCGGCCGATGGATTAATATCAAGAAACTGACCTTTATCGATTTTTATATCGAGTTCCCCGTCAATTTTTTCCATTGCAAACTCCATTGGCGTACCCACCCAGTGAGCATTCATTTCCATGATGGTTTGTCCGTCTTTAATGTTTGCAGCATCGAAATTAAAAGTGCCTAGCATATTTCCAATTGTGTCAGCTTTTAGAGTAGCTATGAAATCAGAGCGGTCGATATCATCTGTAGAAGTCCATTCGCCCGAAGCGTTTATATTCAGGTCGGGTTTGCTAATGCTAAGGTTATTTATGTTAATGCCATTTTCAATATTATTTGTTAGTAAACTGAGTTTCCCTAATTTATTTCCATTGTAAACAAATTCATCAATATTTATATCAAGCTCCGGAATTTTATTAATAGCAATTTTATTATTATCTTCATCTTGCTCGGAGCTTTTTAATTTTAGCTTTTCAAGTTTGGCATGCAGGTGATTATTTTTTGATGTAATAAAGTTAGTTTCACCTTTTATATCTTCACCATCAAATAATATTCGCCAACCATTAACAGGATTACTCAAATCAACGTTAACATTATTAAACTCATTACCAAGCATGTTCAGGTTTTTAATAAGAAGGTTGGCGTTAATTGTGTTTTGTTCCTTTTTAATATCTGGGGCGATTGTTTTTTCAGCAGTAAGATATTCAATCCACCCTCCTTCTTCTATACTAAGTTTTTCAAGCTCGCCCTGGATAGATATCTTACTTGATGTTTCAATAACAGGATGAGGTTTACCTAGTCCAATGAGGATGTTTTTAATGGTTAAGTCTTCTTTGTTATCGACATTAAAGTCAGCAAAAATATTGTTATAGCTAATATTAATGTTTTCAATTAACAGGTTATTTAAATTGGTTTTTATAAACAGTGGTGAGCTGTCTGTTGCTGATTTGCCGAGTGGATAAGGTAAGTCAACTGAAATTCCTTTCAGATCAGTATTAAATACAACTTCTTTGCTTCCTGAAATATTATTAGATTTTCTTAATGTTAAAGACCAGTTGGTTTTTCCTGAAAGCTTATTACTATATGTTTGGCTGGAGTCAATCAGCGCAGGGAAAAAACTGCTAAGTTCGGATATAAAAAAATCTTTATCAGCAATGCCTGAAATCACGTAGGGTTTAGAATCAGCGTTATTTTGATCAAGCTTGGGAATAGTTAATTTAACCGGTCTGCCATGATATAGCGCATCGATATCACTACCCCAGTTGGACTCACTAGTAAAATATACATCACCATTTACTTTTTCAAGCCCGAGTCCTGGCAGGTCTGACTCTATAGTTGTGTCCGTAAACGAGATTAAGCCATCAATTGTTGTTTTACCATGACCAACTGGGATATTAAGACCTAATTTTAAATCGATTCCACCCGTTATACTTTTTGTAAGTTCACGTAATGACTGTTTTTTATTTAAAGGACTTTGTTTAATAAAGTTTGCAACATCAGTTGTATGCCCTGTAATCCTAGTATCGACGATAATAGTCGACTTTTTTTCGCCAAGCTGATTAATGTTAACAGCTAGGTCGCTGACAGAGGCGTCAAAAATAGTAGCGGAGTTGGATAAGATATATAAATCATCATT
>JBELBG010000175.1:0-3946 GCA_042095435.1 Thiotrichaceae bacterium
TGAACAAGATGAAGAAGATGCAAAAACGAGATTAGAGGAATACATCACTCAACTTGACCAAGATAAACTGGGTTTAATACTGGTTGAAGGTTTTAAACCTGAAGCTATTCCTAAAATTGAACTGCACCGTCCGAGCTTATCTCATCCACTTATCTCAGCGACGGATGATAGTGTCATAGCAATAGCAACGGATGGAATTATGGAAGAAAAGACAAGCCTGCCTACTCTTGATTTAAATAATCATAAGGCTATTGTTGACTATATAATTAATAACATCTGCAAAAATAAGTAACAGGAACAAATATGGCCGATACCAATAACAATAATAAAATCAAAACTGATCCAAGTTGTATGGATGATTTTGATCCAAGTTCAATTACACCTGATGTTGCACTTGAAAATATTTTCAATTCAATAAAATCAATCAGTGATACAGAAACTGTTCCTGTTAGAGAAGCACTGGGGCGCGTATTAGCAAACGATATTAAATCTGAAATCAATGGTCCCTCCGGTAGAAACTCAGCAATGGATGGTTATGCTGTTAAAGGTTCAGATCTACCTGAATATGATATTAAAAAGCTAAATTTGATCGGCACCTGTTTAGCAGGAAGACCATTTAAAGATACTGTTAATACCGGCGAAAGCGTTCGTATCATGACTGGCGCAATCATGCCTGAAGGCACCGATACCGTTGTCATTCAGGAACGTGCTATTGCTGATGGCGATTTTATTAGTGTCGGTAACGATACAAAGCCAGGTGATAATGTCAGAGAAGCTGGCGAAGATTTAGCTATTGGCGATCTGGTTCTGGAAAAAGGTATGCGACTTAGCCCTGCTGATATTGGCTTATTAGCTTCATTGGGTTTTGCCGATGTTGCCGTATTTAAAAATATCAAAGTTGCTTTTTTTTCTACCGGTGATGAACTTCGTTCTGTAGGAGAAGAACTGGAAGACGGCGCAATTTATGACAGCAATCGCTATACCCTATACGGCATGTTGGCTCGTCTAGGTGTGGAAATTATTGATATGGGCGTCGTAAAAGATGATAAAGAGCTGCTTGAACGCGCCTTTATTGAAGCGGCTGAAAAGGCAGACGTTTTAATTACTTCAGGTGGTGTTTCTGTTGGTGATGCGGATTACATTAAAGATATTCTGGAGAAAAAAGGAAAAGTACAGTTCTGGAAAGTCGCAATGAAACCGGGACGCCCTCTTACCTTTGGCAATGTAGACTCAACTTATTTCTTTGGTTTACCCGGAAACCCGGTTTCAGTGATGGTCACCTTTTATCAGTTCGTACAACCCGCATTAAAAAAACTACTTGGGGAAAAAGCCTGTTCTCCAATTATGATGAAAGTCCCTTGTGTTTCTAAGCTAAAAAAACGCTCGGGACGAGTTGAGTATCAACGCGGCGTACTTGAGCAAGACAAATCGGGAAGAATGGTTGTGCGAAAAACCGGTAAGCAAGGTTCCGGAATATTACGATCCATGGCTGATGCGAACTGTTTTATTGATTTACCACTGGAAAGTGAAGGCGTTAATACTGATGAAATGGTTGATGTGCAATTGTTTCACGGTATCGTATAACTCACTGATATTTAAAACAAACTATTCACACAAGAGCTCTTTCTAAAATTAGTCTACATTATTAGTTAAACTAATACTCTAATTTTATTCTTAAATTTATTGAAAAGCATGATCTTTTAGCTAACAATTAAAGTATTACTTTAAGTTGTAGGCTTTTAAGATGATGCGTCCCGTTACTGACAGTGGTTACAAGATTAAACGAATAACCGTGCTTAATTCCAAAGGCGGTTGCGGAAAATCTTTGCTGTCTACCAATATCGCCAGTATTTATGCTGCGAATAATTTACGCACGACACTTATAGACTATGACCCTCAAGGCACAGCGATTCGCTGGTTGAAACGACGCCCTAACAACTTCCCTTCTATTCACGGTATTAATGCAACTCAAAGAGAACAAGGTGTGACGCTTAGTTGGCAAATGCGTGTTCCGGTTGGAACAGATCGGTTGGTTATAGACACACCTGCCGGTGTGCGAGGAATGGAATTAAATGACTATGTAATGAACAGCGATTATATCCTGATTCCTGTCACGCCATCAGATGCTGATATTCATGCGACAACACAATTGATTGCTGACTTGTTATTGAATGTAAAAATAAGAGCGTTCGATATAAAAGTAGGCGTTATTGCAAATCGTGTTAAAAAGAATACGAAAATTTTAAAAAAACTGGATAGTTTTCTAGAGCACGTTAAATTTCCGTTTATATCCAAGCTCAGAGATACACAAAACTATGTTAACGCCTCGGAACAAGGCATTGGCATTCATGAAATATATCCGCCTTCATTAGTAAAAAAAGATGTCGCCGACTGGGATTCAATTACAGAGTTTCTTGAAGATAGCCAAACATTACACGATCACAAAGAACTGCCTCAGCCTTTAATTGAAGATAAAAATCAGGCAAACATTTAAACTTTCTTTTTAATTTCCTCGACCAAAACTTGGCTAAAAGGAATCGCGCAAGTAAATGCGGGAGATACCGCATTTAAAACATGAAACGATTTATCATCACCTTCATATTTAAAATCCATTTCAAGTTGTTTTGTTTTTTTATTAATTAACTGCGCGCGAATACCCGGCTGACCCCATTGTTGAAAATCCCTGTAATTGATATCCCTGAGTAAGCTGCCGGCCAACCTGACGAGCTTTCTTTTTGAATATTTCTGTAATTCTGAAAAGGCCAGTTTTCTAAAGCCAAATTTATTCGTTAAAAATAAGTAAGCATCAACAGCAAGAATATCCAGCATTTCTAAAGGTTTGAATTGTTCCAGAGCATGATAATTTTCGCGCCAGAATGCAGGTATTGCTGTAGGGCCAATTTTAGTTTTGTTTTCTGCAGTAACAGTAAAATGCACACCAAGAAAAGGATTATTCAGATCAGGCACAGGATAGACATTTGTTTTTAGCTTTAAGCCGCTGTCTCTTGCATATAAATATAAGCCCTTGAAAGGCAGTATTTTATAGTCTTTAGAAAAACCATAGTCCTTAGCAATCTTGTCGGCATATAAGCCGGCTGTATTAATCACATAACCCGGTTCAAACTTAGCTTTAGTCGTTTTAATAATATTCTTTTTTCTACTTAGATAAGCCGTATCATTCATAATAGTAACGCCGGCTTCTAATAGTTTGTTTTTAACAGAATTAACAACCTCCATAGGATTAACCGTAGCTGTTGTCGGTGACCACAATGCACGGTCTAAAGTATAAACATTGGGTTCTATTTCCAACGCGCGATCTGCTGAAATCATTTCTAACTCAACGCCATTCACCTGTCCTCGCTTATACAACTCATCAAGCCCAAGTAATTCTTCTTCATTACGTGCAATAACTAATTTGCCGCAATGATTTAACGTTAAATTATTTTCTTGACAGTATTCTCGCCAGGCTAAATTTCCGTCGCGACATAGTTTTGCTTTCAAGGAGTCGGCGGTGTAATAAAATCCGGCATGCAGCACACCACTATTTCGACCACTGGCATGAAGCCCAGGATGTTCTTCTTTTTCAATAATCGTGACACTTGCATCAGAGAATTGCTTTTTTAATTCAAGCGCAATCGTCAGGCCGACAATTCCTGCACCGATGATTAAAAAATCGGGCTGTTTATTATTAGGCATATTGAATTAGTAGCCGGGAGTATTCTTCTCAACCCACTGAGAACCGGAACTCGTTTCCTCTTTTTTCCAGAATGGCGCGCCTGATTTGAGTTGCTCCATGATCGAACGGCAACTTTCAAACGCATCTTTACGATGTGCAGACCATGTTGCTACTAAAACAATATCTTCACTGATCTTAACTTTACCTATTCGATGCAATATCAATATATCCAGCAATTGCCATTTTTCCATTGCACTTTCTGCAATCGCA
>JBELBG010000176.1:0-3943 GCA_042095435.1 Thiotrichaceae bacterium
ATCAATACAGCTCACTCATCCTAACTACATGAAGGATTATTATGCTGTCAGCCAATGCCGTGTCTGAAATTGTATTTACATTAACTTTGCCCCACCAGAAATAACTACAATTAGATAATACTATAAAGTTAGGCAATATCTTCAACCCATAAATAACTTTCTTTTAATTGTTCCTTTAAATCAATTAATCTGTTTGCTTTGATTTCAGTCAATATTGTTCCTTTTGGAGCTAAAGTAGCATCATCTCGAGTAAATATAGTTTCACTTAAGATCATTCCTTTTTTAGCTTCCATAAGTTCAATTTTTTTTCAGTTATTATGTGTTCTAATAGAAAATATTTTATTTTTGAATTCTGCATAAAGTAGTAATACTATATACAAATGGCCAATAGAATCAGATTGTTTAATGTCCGTTTTGAGGAGTTACCATGACAGTTGAAAGCATTGAATTCAATATCGAAAATACAGTGCTTAAAGGAGAACTGCACCTACCTGATAAAGGTTGTGACCCATTTCCGGGATTTGTTATGACTGGCCCGATGACCAGTGTCAAAGAACAAGTCACAGGTGTCTATGCTGCCGCACTGGCTAAACGTGGCTATGCCGCACTCGCCTTCGATCCGCGTCACTATGGTGAGAGTGGCGGTGAGCCAAGGCAATATGAATACTATCCGCATAAAATTGCCGACACACAAGCCGCCTTTCGTGCCCTCGGCCAGCATCCAGCTATCGACGCCAGCAGACTCGGCCTGTTTGGCATTTGCCTGGGTTGCGGTTATGCCTTGCATGCCAGTCTCGATCTGGTAGATGTCAGATTGATCTGTGCTATCGTTGGCTACTACCGGGATGTGCCTGCGATGCGAACCCAGGATCCCGAAGGCTTTGCCAGCAAAGTACAACAGGGTATTGATGCCCGCGAGCTCTATCAAACAACCGGCGAAGTCGAAACTATACCCGCCGCCGCCCTGTCCGGCGATGCAGCGATGACGGGTCCAGCGCTATACGAATACTACGCCACACCGCGCGCCGGTGTTGCCAACTACACTAATGCCTTTGCCGTGATGTCGCGCGAATACTTTTTAAATTTTGATGTTCAGAGTGTTGCTACCGAGGTCCGGGCACCTGTCGCTATGGTTCACGGTAGGAAAGCATTGCCTCCTCAACTGGCAGAGCAGTTTTATCAGTCACTCACCACAGAAAAATCGTTGCACTGGATTGAGCAAGGTGAAAATCAAACCCAGTTCTATGATGACCCCGCCCTGATCAATGCGGCATTTGATTATCTGTCACCTTCATTAGATCGATATTTACCCATCCTGGAAACAACTTAAATAAATAACGGTTTATAAATAGAAAAATTGAATAAATTAGCATCATAATAGTCAGGGACATTTAATCTCCTTGCTTTCATGCTTATCATCTTGAACTTAACGTCTGCTTTTGGCCGATAACTGATGTATTTAAAACTATACCTATAGATAAAAAAATACCCCTATCCGTTTCCAGATAGAGGTATTGTCATTTATAACATTTTAAAAATTATTTTTTTCTGGCTTGTATCTTTAAACGCAATGCGTTGAGTTTGATAAAGCCTTCGGCGTCTTTTTGATCGTATGCGCCTTCATCATCTTCGAAAGTTGCAATGGTTTCATCGAATAGACTATCTGTGTCTGACTTTCTTCCTGTCACATATGTATTACCTTTGAATAACTTAAGACGAGTAACGCCATTGACACTTGTTTGTGTACTATCAATTAATGTTTGCATCGCTTGTCGTTCCGGACTCCACCAGTAACCGTTATAAATTAATTTGGCATACTTTGGCATTAACTCATCTTTTAAATGCATGACTTCTCGATCAAGTGTGAGTGATTCTATTGCACGATGCGCTTTAAGCAGAATCGTGCCGCCCGGTGTTTCGTAGCAACCACGGGATTTCATACCGACATAACGGTTTTCAACAATATCATCACGACCAATACCGTGTTTGCCACCCAGTTCATTTAGCTTGCTTAACATTTCCGCAGGAGATAATTTATTACCATTCAATGCAACAGCATCGCCGGATTTAAATTCAATTTCGATATATTCTGCTTCATCGGGTGCTTTTTCTGGCGAAGTCGTCCAACGCCACATTGCCTCTTCCGGTTCGCGCCATGGATCTTCCAGTTCATTACCTTCATAGGAAATGTGTAACAGGTTGGCATCCATAGAGTAGGGTGATGCCCCTTTTTTCTTCGCCTCAATTGGAATGCCTTGTTGTTCAGCATAGGCGAGTAATTTTTCCCGCGAGTTTAAATCCCATTCGCGCCATGGAGCAATGACATGAATATTCGGGTTTAGCGCATAAGCACCTAATTCAAAACGTACCTGATCATTACCTTTCCCGGTCGCACCATGTGAGACAGCATCAGCACCGGTTTCATTAGCGATTTCCACTAAACGTTTGGCGATAAGTGGTCTGGCGATAGAAGTACCTAATAGATACTCACCTTCATAAATAGTATTGGCACGAAACATCGGGAAAACAAAGTCGCGGACATATTCTTCTCTTAGATCTTCAATATAGATTTCCTTGACACCCATTTTTTCTGCTTTGGCGCGTGCTGGCTCGACTTCTTCACCCTGACCCAAATCTGCAGTAAATGTCACCACTTCACAATTATAGGTATCTCTCAACCAGGTAAGAATTACAGATGTGTCCAGTCCGCCTGAATAGGCTAATACAACTTTATTAATGTCTTTCGTGCTCATTGTGTGTCTTCGGTATTGAAAAGGAGGCTCATTCTAGCGATTAGAATAGAACTATCAAGAGTAGAGTCTCTTCGTTGATAATGAATTAAATTGAAAACGTTAAGTTTTCGAGTTAATTTGGATGAAAGATTGAGAAAATAGTTATTTTATTTGCCAATAGTAGACGCCCTTAGGCGACGAAATTGAGCGTTCAAATAAGCCAATAAGGCGCGTTTGCAACAGATTTACTTATTAACGAGTAGGCGCTCAAACAAAATTGATAAACTTCCTTACCTCATGTAGAAATTCTTTCGGTTTTTCCGCATGTGGCCAGTGACCTGAGCCTTCTATCATGGTGATTTCTGCGGCAGGAAAATGCTGGTAAATCGCTGTATTATGCTTACTTTTTATATAAGCGGATTCAGAACCTCCCAGAAACAGGCTCGGCATGCGGCATGTTCGTGTTTTTAAATTATCGGGAAACTGGCTTATCGAAGGCAGGCTGTTGTATATTGCTTTAAGATTGACCCGCCAGCAAAATTTTCCCTCATCCCGAGTCAGGTTCTGTAAAACAAACTGAACAGTGTTAATGTCATCTGTTGCTTTTTTTAATTCTGCTTCGGCTTCAGTACGGTTTTTAATATTGTCTAAATCTATCTTGAGCATGCTTTTAACCAATGTCTGGAAACCGTGTTCATAATTAAAAGGTGCGATATCAACAACGATAAAAGCAGAGAACGATTCAGAGTGCGTTAAGGCAATAGTCATCGCGACCTTACCGCCCATGCTGTGTCCGATTAATATCGCATCGCTTATATTTAAATGCTCACATAATTTAATGACATCGTCCGCCATATCGATATAAGACATCGTGTCTTTGTGGAAAGAGTGGCCATGGTTACGTAAATCAATTGTGATAACTCTATGTGATTCCGCTAAAGACCGGGCAATGCCTTGCCAGTTTCTAGCCGAACCAAAAAGGCCATGCAAAATAATAATAGGGCGACCTTCGCCAATTTCCTGAAAATTTAATAACATATTTAAAAATACAGTTTTATTTAAGGTTGTTTTTAGTAAAGAGAGTCATTTTAACAAAACACTGAGCAAACACACTAATATCATTTGCTGGAAGTCTTTAAAGTAAAATAGCTGTTGTTTTATCAATAAAGGGCGTTACTATAAAAACATAAACTTTTCTAAATACTATTCAT
>JBELBG010000177.1:0-3933 GCA_042095435.1 Thiotrichaceae bacterium
GAGCGATACCTTGCCAAGGTATAGGTCGCCGGTTCGAACCCGGTTTCCCGCTCCAGAATTTGGAAACCCCGGATAAACCGGGGTTTTATATTTTGGATATATAAGTTTGATAAATGGCTGGGTGGCAGAGTGGTTATGCAGCGGTTTGCAAAACCGTGGACCTCGGTTCGATTCCGGGCTCAGCCTCCATATCAAATTCAACTGTGCGTTTGCCCGGGTGGCGGAATTGGTAGACGCAAGGGACTTAAAATCCCTCGCCTTAACAGGCGTGCCGGTTCGATTCCGGCCCCGGGCACCATTCTTGACTTAAGTATATTTCCAATGCCGATTTTATTTTTAATTCTGTTAAAAAGTTACGGTATCTAGCGTATGCTTTTAGTGAAACCTATTTATATTAGTGATAAAATGCATTACGAATATTTTTATTATATTACAGCGATAAAACAGCCTGTAATGAGAATTTGCAAATAAACAGATAGAGGCAATAGATAAATTTAATATGTTTTGCTTTTATAAAATAACTTCAATTTGTTTTTTAAATTTAAGGAATAAACATGGCCAAAAAAAAATTAACAGCTGTTAAAGACCGTATGACCAAAGCACAAATCATTGCTGAAATCTCTGAGGCAACTGAATTATCAAAAGCTGATGTAAAAGCAGTATTGGTATCTTTATCTGAACAAGCACAGCGTCACTTGAAAGCAAATTCATGTGGTGAATTCATGGTGCCTGATCTGGGTCTTAAATTAAAACGTGTTAAAAAGCCCGCTACTAAAGCACGTAAGGGTATTAACCCTTTTACTGGCGAAGAAATGATGTTCAAAGCAAAACCAGCTTCTAAGACTGTAAGAGCAGTTGCATTAAAAGGCTGTAAAGATATGGCAGGCTAGTTTGCCTGATTTAAATAGCCTGTACATTAAGTATAGGCTATATAAATATGTTATCTACAAAGGATCATAGCCGCGACAAGGCTGGTCTAACCTACATCTATCCCGTTCTATCCCGTCGCTCTGGTGGGCTTTCAATTGGAATAAACCTCAATATAAATAATGCCTGTAATTGGCGTTGTATCTATTGTCAGGTACCGGATCTTATTCGTGGCAGCGCGCCATCGGTAAATATTGAAAAACTGGCAAGCGAATTAAGAAGTTTCTTAGCGGATGTTATTCATGGCAAGTTTTATGACAGAGAGGAAATACCCGTTGAACATCGTGTAATAAAAGACATCGCGATTTCTGGTAATGGAGAGCCAACAACAGCAAATGAGTTCGATCAGGTTGTTAATATGATAGAGCTTGTTTTAAAAGAATATGGCTTATTGGGTAAAGTTAAGTGTGTGTTGATTACAAACGGCAGTATGGTTGGCCGCAACCACGTTAAAAAAGGACTAGAGAAACTGTCAAAAATTAACGGAGAAATATGGTTCAAAATTGATAGTGCGACTCCTGCCGGGATTGCTACAATTAATCAGGTTAAAGGCTCGAATATTACTGCATTAAAACGTTTAAAAGTTGCAGCAGAACTTTGCCCAACACTGATCCAAACCTGTATTTTTGCATATAAAAATAATCCACCGGATGAAATGGAAACGAATGCCTATCTACAGTTATTAAAAGCAGCAATGAGTCGCAAGATTCCAATTAAAGGTGTTTTGCTTTATGGTGTTGAAAGAGAATCATTGCAACCAGAAGCAAAGCTGATTAAAAAACTTCCTGAGTCCTGGTTGCAAGATTTTGCGTCACAGATACAAGCCTTATCTATTGATGTAACGGTAGCACCTTAAAATAAATTTTTTAATTTATCGCCAATAGCACCTGCTGCGTCTTTAACAGTGTCAGTTGTTTTTTCTACTGTGTTTTTTTCTTCAGCGGGTTTCTCTTTAGCTGCCTGTTTTACAGGTGCTTTTCCTAATGCTATATCGCAAGGATTCTGATCATCGGCAACGCCATCACTTAATAAGCCTTCTGCTAATAAAGATAATCCGCCAGTTGCGACAGCTGTTCCTACGGTCAAACCTTTTTTCAATGCTGCTTCAGCGTCTGCCTTTGGACTTGGGTTTGCTAATGTTCCGCCTAATCTAACTAAACTGGCAACTTGCCCCAAGTTTAAGCCAACACCTTGTTTTGCTTTTGGCGTAATACCGATATCCAAAGCTTCTGTCTTTAAGTTTATTGTTCCTGCACCAATAATATTCATTAGGTTTGTTGACATGGCAATGCCATTTTCTGCGGAAGCAAGGCCGTCCTTGATCTTAAAATTAACTACAGCACATTCTAACTGGCTATTATCTGCACTGTCAGATCCTGGAGTTAACATTGAAAGTGTGCTCATTAAAGCATCAGCGCTGGCAAGTTTTAACGCAGAACTGGAAATTTCCCCTTTACCGGTTTGAATTAATATCTTGCCGTCCAAGCCAGCCATGATTTGACTGACACTATTACCAGAACCTTTCAGGTTAATGGTGATATCCGTTTTACCACCAGTGATTAGTTTTTTCTCTTGAATTGCGGGAACCTGACTGATATCGAACTGTTTTATATCGACATTATTACTCAGTATCGCCGTTTTTTCATTGCTACCATCAAGGTCAACTTTGATTGATAATGAACCACCTGCAGCTTTACCGGATTTCGATAACTTTAATTTACCGTTATTTAAAATTAGAGAAATTGCCGCATCATTAATGGTCAGATCTTTGGTAATTAATTTCTTGGTTTTAAACGTTAAATTAACATCGGCTGCTTTAAGCCCCTCAAGTGGTAATGGATCAGAAGGAAATACTTTTTCTGTTTTAACTTTTTCTTCCTTTGCTCCGCCTTGAAAAGGACTGATATCAAGTGAGTCAGAACTCAGGTTTGCATTTAGTTTGGGTCTTGGGCCAGACATGCTGATATCCAGATCACCGCTTACTTTGTACTC
This sequence comes from Thiotrichaceae bacterium, assembly GCA_042095435.1. GTDB lineage: Bacteria > Pseudomonadota > Gammaproteobacteria > Eutrophobiales > Eutrophobiaceae > UBA7359. The sequence continues at coordinate 2,920 of JBELBG010000177.1, forward strand.
CATCAATTGAGCAGTCATAGCTTTAACCGCATAGCCTGACTTGGTATCTGACAGTTTACCATTGAAAGAAATAGGACCTGCATCAGGCAGTTCTGAACCGGCAATATTATTTAAATTACTTAATTTACTAATATTAAATGATGTTAATAAATCAATGCCTTTAGCTGACATAGGTTGACCAATTGTGCCATCTACTGAAATCGCTGCATCAGCGATATCAATATCCAGTTTTACCGGATAATTTTTATTGTCGAGTAAATTATTAATCGAGCCTAAGGAACCTTTCACTTCCAGCGGTGTTTTGTTGAAACTTGCTTTGACAACTAAATCCATTGGGTCAGAAAAGCTGGAAGAGTTTACGGTGATCTCATCAATAATCAGTTCTGTTTTTTTGCCGGCCTTGCCATCAAGATAGGTTATGTTTGCTTTTTCGATTCTGACTTCATTTACAGCGAGAGCGGGTAGTGCACCAGCATCAGAATCTGCTGCAGGTTCTTTCTTACTTTCGGAAGCGGCCGAGAATACCCAGTTTCCTTGTCCTTCTTTATTTGTTTCCAGATAAATTGTTGGTTCGACAAGGATTAAACGAACCACTTGTATATTTTTCTTAAGTAGCGGCATCAACGCGACTTGCGCTTCAAACTTACTGACACTCAACATATTTTTTTCTTTCGACCAATCTGCATTACCTAATGTCACGCCTTCGATAGCAACAGTCGGGATGAGGGAAGGAGCTAGCTTTAAGTCGCCTGATATTTCGAAGTCACGACCTGTATTATCTTTAACAGCTTGAATTATCTGTCCTTTATATTGATTTATATCCGTTGTCATTATTAAACCAATGACCGCAGCAACAACCACAACAAAAAGAACGACTAGAATTTTGATTAGCTTACCCATGATGAAATCCTTAATTAATACACGTTTTAGTTTGAATTGAGCTTATTACAATTATTGCTTTACTACATTATACAAAGATTAAATAAGAGACTTTGATCATAGTATAAAAGCCTT
>JBELBG010000178.1:0-3931 GCA_042095435.1 Thiotrichaceae bacterium
GCTGACGTTTACCCGTTAGTTTTACACCAACGATGTCAGGCAAACGCATCATCGAAGGACGACCTAACATAACTGTTTCTGCTTCAAGGCCGCCCACACCAATAGCAATAACGCCTAATGCATCAATATGCGGCGTATGACTATCAGTACCGACGCAGGTATCAGGAAAAGCCACACCGTCACGTGATTGGATCACTGGAGACATTTTTTCCAGGTTTATCTGGTGCATAATGCCATTACCCGCAGGTATGACATCGACGTTTTCAAATGCCGTCTTGGTCCAATCGATAAAATGAAAACGATCTTCGTTACGTCGATCTTCAATGGCCCGGTTCTTATCAAATGCATCCGTTTCAAAACCACCGTGCTCAACAGCCAAAGAATGATCAACAATTAACTGCGTAGGAACAACAGGATTAACCTTGGCTGGATCGCCACCTTGATCTGCAATTGCATCGCGTAAGCCAGCTAAGTCAACCAAAGCAGTCTGACCCAGAATGTCATGACAAACCACACGGGCTGGATACCATGGAAAATCGAGATCGCGCTTACGTTCGATGATTTGCTTTAAACAATCTGTAAGCGTCGTTGGATCGCAACGACGCACAAGTTGTTCTGCCAATACACGAGAGGTATATGGCAACTTGGCATATGCACCAGACTCGATTTCTTCAACCGCTTCGCGCGTATCAAAATAGTCCAGTTCAGTATTCTGTAATAACTTACGATACTTATTATTCATAATCAGCCAAGCATTACTTACGTTTTGAAATAGGTACAAACTTTAAGTTATCTGGCCCAACATAATTTGCACTGGGTCGAATAATTTTGCCATCTTCTCTTTGTTCAATAACATGTGCTGCCCAACCTGACGTTCTTGAGATAACAAACAAAGGAGTAAACATCGCTGTCGGTACTTTCATTAATGAATAAGATACAGCAGAAAACCAATCCAGATTAGGGAACATTTTTTTCTCGTTCCACATAACTTTTTCAATACGTTCAGCTACTTTATACATGTTCAAATCTTTAACATTTGTTCCCAACCGTTTGGCAACAGCTTTAATTACTTCATTACGAGGATCACCCGTTGTATAAACAGGATGACCAAAACCAATAATAATTTCTTTACGAGCCATACGTTCACGAATATCCGCTTCTGCTTCATCGGCACTGCTATAACGTGATTGAATATCAAAAGCGACTTCATTTGCACCGCCATGCTTGGGGCCGCGTAACGCACCAATAGCGCCAGTAATACTTGAAAACATATCTGAGCCCGTTCCTGCAATCACACGACCTGTAAAAGTTGAAGCATTGTATTCATGCTCAGCATAAAGGTTCAGTGATGTATGCATAGCACGCACCCATAGTTATGAAGGTTCTTCACCATGGAGTAAATGTAAAAAATGCCCACCAATTGAATCATCATCTGTTTCAACATTAATACGTTTACCGTTTACCGTATAGTGATACCAGTACAACAGCATAGAACCGAAACTTGCCATTAAGCGATCAGCAATATCTCTTGCGCCAGCAGCATTATGATCTTCTTTCTCAGGCATAACTGCACCTAATACTGAACAACCGGTACGTAATACATCCATAGGATGAGTCGAAGCGGGCAGTTGTTCCAATGACGCTTTCACCGCAGCAGGAATACCACGCATTGATTTTAATTTTGTCTGATACGATTTTAGCTCTGGCACTGTAGGTAACTTGCCATGCACTAATAAGTATGCAATTTCTTCAAACTTACAGGTCTCGGCAACATCAAGAATATCGTAACCACGATAATGTAAATCATTGCCACTTAATCCAACGGTACAAAGCGCAGTGTTTCCTGCAGCGGTACCACTTAATGCAACAGACTTTTTTGGTTTAGGTTTCTGTATTGTTTTCTTTGTCATAATTCAATTCCTGCTATTTTATTTCTTAATTACTTTCGTTAGTAAATAATTCATCCAGTTTTTGTTCGTACTCGTGATAACCGAGATAGTCATAAAGTTCAGAGCGGCTTTGCATAATGTCGACTACATTTTGTTGCGTGCCCTCTTCACGCAAATTTTTATAAACCTGTAATGCTGCAGCATTCATCGCGCGAAAAGCCGATAGAGGATACAAGGCTATACTGACATTAACCGAAGCCAGTTCTTCTGTTGTAAAAAGAGGGGTTGAACCAAACTCGGTAATATTTGCTAATACAGGTACCTTAACTGCATCAACAAACTGTTGATACATATCTAGCTCTGTCATTGCTTCAGGAAAAATCATATCGGCGCCTGCTTCGACACAAGCACAAGCACGATCAATCGCGGCATCTAAACCTTCAACAGAAAGTGCATCTGTCCTGGCCATAATGACAAAGTCGGGATCTGTTTTAGCATCCACTGCGGCCTTGATGCGATCTACCATTTCGGCTTCAGTAACTATGGCTTTATTAGGTCGATGACCACAACGTTTTTGTTGTACCTGATCTTCTATGTGAACTGCAGCAGCACCTGCCTTGATCATAGAACGAATAGTGCGCGCAATATTAAAAGCACCGCCCCAACCGGTATCAATATCGATCAATACAGGTAAGTCAGTAACATCAGTAACACGACGTACATCGATCAAAACATCTTCCAGTGAAGTAATACCAAGATCCGGAATACCACAGGAACCGGCTGCAACACCACCACCGGATATATACAAAGCACGATAACCGGATGCTTCTGCTAACCGCGCATGGTAGGCGTTAATCGCACCAACCACTTGCAAGGGTTTTTCTTCTTCAACAGCTTTGCGAAAGCGTGCGCCAGGCGATTGTAATTTTTGGCTCATTATTTTCCCCCTTATTTAATAGTAGACAAATCTTCATCCAGCATCTGCTCAACATTCTGCCTGGAATGCCTGATATGTGTTGTCATTAAGAATTGTGCCAAGTCTCCATCACGTTGGCGTAAAGCATCAATAATATGTTCGTGTTCAAGATAAGCACGGGAAACACGTTTACTGACCATGCCAAATTGATAACGATAAAGCCTGATAAGGTGATAAAGATCGTTACAGAACATATCGATTAGATGTAAGTTTTTACTGCCCTGTACAATTCGAAAATGGAAATCCATATCACCTTCTTTTTGAAAATAGGTTTGATCTTCATCAATTTGTTTTTCATATTGTTGCAGTAACTTTTCCAGTTCATCGATCTCATCATCTGTCATGTTTTTTGCCGCAAGCCCTGCTGCGAGGCCTTCCAGTGATTCACGGATTTGATAGATTTCGATCAAATGTTGGCTGGATAGAGAGATGACGCGCGCACCAATATTAAATTTTCGCTCAATTAAATTACAAACTTCAAGATGACTCAGAGCTTCTCGTAAAGGACCACGACTGATACCAAACTGTTTCGCCAAAACCGGTTCACTTATCTTTGAACCTTGAGGTATCTCACCCTCGACAATGGCTTTTTGTAATTTCTTAAACACTTGGTCGGCAATAGTGAATACTGCCAGATTTTCAGTTTCATTTACCGATTGCGTCATTATTTTACTCAATATTGTTAACAATTGTTAGGATAAAAACACTATTATCGCTATTTATATTAAGTAATCAAGAGATATTGTCGACAATTAATCAAAACTGATATGTATAGTTGAACCATATCATTGATATTCTGGAGACGATAGATATAAAAAGCATAGATGTAATTATTAGTGATAAAAATAATATTTGTAAAACTGATTAAAAACCATTAATAATTCACGCCCGTGAAGGTCTGAACACCCCAAACTGAGAATAACTATAGATTATTTTCACTTATCAATAATTATCAATCACATGCATTTGGGGAGTGAGGACATTAGTTGTAAATAAACGTTTTTATCGTTTAGTTAATGGTTTTCTTTTAAAAATTGATATATGAATGTGCAAAAAAACAGGCGGT
>JBELBG010000179.1:0-3926 GCA_042095435.1 Thiotrichaceae bacterium
GGTCGGTTTGATATCACGATGCACAACACCATTTTGATGTGCATAATCCAGCGCTTTTGCACATTTAAATATAATTTCAACAACTGTCTCTAAAGGCAAAAGACTCTTTGCATTACAATACGTTTTTAGTGTGTCACCGTTTTCAATCAATTCCATGACAATATAACAATGATCACCCTCTTCCGATTCTTCGACACCGGCATCAAGAATATCGACAATATTAGGGTGCTTTAAAGTACCTGCAGTATGTGCTTCATTAAAAAACATCTTACGATAGCGCTCGCCCGAATCCTTATCATTTAAGGATTCAGACATGGCCACTTTTACTGCAACATCTTTATCGGAAAACGGATCATGCCCCTTATAGACCACGCCCATACTGCCACGACCGACTTGCTCTTTTATTTCGTATTTACCAAGTTTTTCCGGGATTTTCATTTATGGATAAAAATTAACTACTTATAATGAGTTTCTATAATATAATTAAAACATATTATTCAAAAATTTATTGAATTTTATCTGAGATTGTCACTTTAAAAAAAATCCGTATAGTTGCCGATAAACGACACAACGCTCTTTTCACGCATCAAACAAACACACTGGATGAAGCAATAACATTATGAAGGCTATTATTCTTGCCGCAGGCATTGGCAATCGACTAGGTGAATCATCCGCCAACAAACCGAAATCTTTACTTGAGTTCGAAGGCAAAAGCTTATTAAAGCGACATATTGATATTCTGATAGCAAATCAAATAGTAGAACTGACTATCGTCACAGGTTATCAATCAGAAATGATTGAAACTCATCTACAGGATTCAGCTTTGCCTATAAACTTTATTTATAATGACAGATTTACCGAAGGCAGCATTATCAGTTTAAACTGCGCACAGGAAATTCTTTTTAGCGAGCCGGAATTTATCCTGATGGATGCGGATGTACTTTACGACCCGGAGATGGTTAAACGACTGGTTAATACGGAAATAGAAAATTGCTTATTACTCGATCGTGATTTTATTCCGGGCGATGAACCCGTTAAAATTTGTGTCGATAAAAATGGTAGAATTAACGAATTCAGGAAAAAAGTAGCCGATAATCTTGAATTTGATATTCAGGGTGAATCCATTGGTTTTTTCAAGTTTAATAAGTTAATCGGCACATCTTTACTCGGAAGAATCAGCGACTATTTATCAAAAGGCGAAAATGATACGCCATATGAAGAAGCCATCCGTGATTTAATCAAGACTTATCCAGAACAGTTTGGTTATGAAGATGTCACCGGTGTGCCCTGGATAGAAATTGATTTCCCGGAAGATATCGAAAGAGCAAAAAACGAAATTTTGCCAAACATTAATAGTTAAAGTAGCAACAACACAAAAGTAATATCAATAAAACATGTCAAATCAAAATAATATAAGTAAATGTAAACAACTTCGTAATCTGCTTGAGTCAAATGAGCTTGAGTTTATCCTGGAAGCACATAATGGTGTTTCTGCAAGTATTGCTGAACGTGCAGGTTTCAAAGGTATTTGGGGCAGCGGTCTGGCTTTGTCTGCACAATTTGGTGTACGTGATAGTAATGAAGCTAGCTGGACGCAGGTTGTCGATATGCTCGAGTTCATGTCTGATGCAACTAGTATCCCTATCCTGCTCGATGGTGATACCGGTTATGGCAACTTCAATAATATGCGACGTCTGGTTAAAAAACTGGAACAACGTGATATCGCCGGTGTTTGTATTGAAGATAAACAGTTTCCCAAAACAAACAGTTTTATTGATGGTGAAAAACAACCTTTAGCAGAGATAGATGAGTTTAGTGGAAAAATCAAAGCCGGAAAAGATAGTCAGCATGATGATGACTTTACTATTGTTGCTAGAGTCGAAGCGTTAATAGCAGGATGGGGATTAGCTGAAGCATTAAAAAGAGCGGAAGCATACCGTCAAGCTGGAGCGGATGGCATTTTAATGCATAGTAAAATGTCTCGACCTGATGAAATATTAGCCTTTGCCAAAGAATGGGCCGGTCGCTCACCTTTGGTCATCGTTCCAACTAAATACTACAGCACACCGACTGATGCATTTCGTAAAGCCGGCATCGATCTGGTTATCTGGGCAAATCATATGATCCGCACATCAATCGAAGCGATGGAAAAAACCAGTCAGGAAATTTTTGAATCTGAATCGATTGCGGATATAGAAGATAAAATAGCCAGCGTGAATCATGTCTTCGAATTGCAAGGTGCGGATGAATTAAGCCGCGCACAGGAACGCTATCTAAGCCAACAATCAAATGTTCATGCAATCGTACTTGCAGCAAGTCGCGGTAATGAGTTACATGAATTAACGCATGATAAGCCGAAAGCCATGATAAATATCGGCGGTAAAACATTGTTAGCTCGTTTACTCGACGGTTTGAAAAAATCAGGCATTAATAAATCAACCGTTATTGCTGGATATAAAGCCGAAGCAATAGACATCCCAGGTATTTCGAAATGCATAAATGAAGATTATGACAGCGGCGATGAATTACAAAGCCTAATTTGCGCACAGGAAAAATTTAATGATGATATGTTGATCCTATACAGTGACTTACTGTTTAGAGAATACATACTGCGTGACTTAATCGAAACTGAAGGTGAAATCGTGATCGCAGTAGATTCGGCATTAGATAATCCTAATATTTCAGGTTCACCGGATTATGCTTATTGCAGTAGAGATGATGATCGCTCGCCTTTTATGCAAGATGTGACATTAACTCAAGTATCTTCATCCGATAATGCTGATAACAAAAAGCCTTCAGGTTACTGGATAGGCATGATGAGAGTTAGAAAACAGGGACGAGAATGGATTGATGCGGCATTTGATGAATTAAAATCATCAGCAGACTTTAATGAATTAACCTTACCTGATTTATTAAATCACTTAATCAAACAGGGAAAACCTGTCAATGTGCATTACATAGATGGGCACTGGCTTGATGTTAACTCGCTTGATGATATTGATCGCGCTAATAACTTCACAAAATAATAATAAACAAAATAGAGGTTCATAGTGATAGAAGCTAAAGAATTTGTTGAGGCCGCCCGTGAACTCGGCTTCAATCGTTATACTGGTGTGCCCTGCTCTTTTTTAACACCGTTTATTAATTACGTTATCAACGATGATGCCTTGGAATATATTTCCTCGGCTAATGAAGGTGATGCTTTAGCAACGGCTGCCGGTTCGGCTATCGGTGGACAACGCTCAATTGTTATGATGCAAAATTCAGGCTTGGGTAATGCCGTTAGCCCTATTACATCACTGTCCTATGTATTCAGAATTCCCTTCATCATCATTACAACACATCGTGGACAACCGGGTGTAAAAGATGAACCGCAACATGAATTAATGGGACAAATTACGCGTGAACTGTTTGACACAATGAAGGTACCTTGGGAAATATTTCCCAAAACAAAAGATGAAATTGAGCCTGCTTTAAGACGCGCATCAGAATACATGCAAAAAGAACAGCGACCTTATGCCTTCATTATGCAAAAAGGCACAGTATCGCCAGAAGAGTTAAAAAAGAACCCGGTTAAAGATATTACAAACCGTAAAACAGAATACCGTTCTTTACTCAATCCAGATGCAGCACTAACAAACCGTAACAGCGCCTTACAACGTATTATTGAATATACGCCAAAAGATAAAACTGTCATCATTGCAACAACCGGTTTTACCGGACGCGAATTATTCGCCATTGATGATCGCGATAATCAACTTTATATGGTCGGCTCCATGGGTTGCGCTTCATCACTCGGTTTAGGTGTCGCATTAGCCAGGCCGGATTTAAAAGTTGTGATCATTGATGGTGATGGAGCAGGTTTAATGCGTATGGGTAACTTTGCAACAATAGGTAGTTATGCCGGTAATAACCTAATCCATATA
>JBELBG010000180.1:0-3893 GCA_042095435.1 Thiotrichaceae bacterium
CTTTATTATCAGCAACTCAGGTCCCGGTTAATAAAGAGTTTCTATTACAAGGCAGTAATTACTACTATCAAAGTAGTTATGGCGATATTGGTCAAAAATTAAAAGTTGGTGTTTTTGTAGAATTCAAGAACAAGGAAAAATCAGGTCTTGGCATGCCCTTACCAAAAGGTATTGTTAGGGTTTATAAAAAAGATAAATCGGGTAATGCACAATTTATCGGTGAAGATAAAATCGATCACACACCCAAGAATGAAGATGTTCGTTTAAAACTGGGTGATGCCTTTGATATCACAGCAGATAAAAAACAAACTAATTTTAAGAAACGTAATGCATACGGAAAATATAATTATGCTTACGAAAGCTCTTATGAAGTCAAAATTAAAAATGCAAAACCAGAAGCGGTAACTGTTGTTGTTAAAGAACCTGTTCCCGGTGATTGGAAAATAGAAGAAAGCAGTCATAAATTTAAAAAGGTCGCATCCGGTACAGCAGAGTGGCAAATCAACGTCCCTGCTGAAGGCAGTACAACTTTAGAATATACTGCGTTAGTGCGATATTAATTAACCACAAAAAAACCGAACTATATTTATAGTTCGGTTTTCAAAATTAACATCAAATTTTATTCTAAGCTTAATAATTATCCTACTTTTCTTGAAGCACTTTTACGTTCATGTTCTTTTAAATATTTCTTACGGAGCCTAATTGATCCCGGAGTGACTTCAACCAACTCATCATCATCAATAAATTCCAGGGCTTGTTCCAGGCTCATTCTTATTGGCGGAGTGAGAACAATATTTTCATCGGTACCGGAAGCACGAACATTAGTCAGTTGTTTACCTTTTAATACATTGACAACCAGATCATTATCGCGTGAATGTATACCGATAAGCATACCCTCATAAACTTCTTCGGCATGATCAATAAATAATTTGCCGCGTTCCTGTAGGTTAAACAATGAATAACCTGCTGCTTTACCCTGTCCATTTGAAATTAAAACACCATTAATGCGTTGGCCAATGCTCAGAGATAGATAAGGACCATAATGATCAAACACGTTATAGAGCAACCCTGTGCCCGAAGTTAATGTTAAGAACTCTGTACGAAAACCAATTAGACCACGCGCAGGAATAATGTATTCCAGCCGTACACGGCCTTTCCCATCAGGTTGCATATTTTTTAAATCAGCACGGCGCTCACCTAGCTTTTCCATCACAGCACCTTGATGATCTGCTTCGATATCAACGGTTAATTGTTCATAGGGTTCTTCTTTCTTATCGCCGACTTCATGAACAATTACCTGTGGTCGACCAACTGCCACTTCATAGCCTTCTCGTCGCATTGTTTCGATTAATACAGATATATGTAATTCACCGCGACCCGAAACACGGTACTTATCTGCGTCTTCCGTTGTTTCAACTCTTAATGCAACATTTGTTTTTAATTCTTGTTGTAATCTGTCCCAGATATTACGGCTGGTCACATACTTACCTTCTTTACCAGAGAAAGGTGAAGTGTTCGGTTGGAAGGTCATGCTGATAGTCGGTTCATCAACAGTCAATGCCGGTAATGCTTCTACATTTTCTTGATCACAAAGCGTGTCAGAGATGTTTAATGGATCGAGCCCGGCTATTGCGACAATATCGCCTGCTGATGCTGATTCAACTTCGATTCTATCTAAACCTAGAAAACTATAGACCTGTGAAACCTTGCCTTTACGACTTTTACCTTCGCTATCAATAACACCGACAGGCATCCCTGTTTTTATTGTGCCGCGCTTAATTCGCCCTATGCCAATAACACCAACATAGTTATTGTAATCCAGTGTTGAAATCTGCATTTGTAATGGACCAACTTCATCAACATCAGGTGCAGAAACCTGTTCAACAATCGTTTCAAATAAAGGTGTCATATCACCTTGCTGAATATCGTTTTCCATTCCGGCATAACCACCAATGGCAGAAGTATAAACAACGGGAAAATCAAGCTGCTCGTCAGTTGCTCCTAGCTTGTCAAAGAGATCGAAGGTTTGATCCAGTACCCAGTCAGGACGTGCACCGTCACGGTCAATTTTATTGATGACGACAATGGGTTTAAAACCCATAGCGAATGCTTTTTGCGTGACAAATCGTGTTTGTGGCATCGGGCCATCAACGGCATCCACCAGTAGTAGAACCGAGTCGACCATAGAAAGGACTCGTTCAACTTCACCACCAAAATCAGCATGTCCCGGCGTATCGACAATATTAATACGATAATCATTCCAACGAATTGCCGTATTTTTGGAGAGAATAGTAATGCCTCGCTCCTTTTCCAGCTCATTGGAATCCATCATGCGCTCAGTAGGCGCGGCACGGGAGTCCAGCGTACCCGATTGCTCCAGTAACTTATCTACCAGCGTAGTTTTACCATGGTCAACGTGTGCGATAATCGCAATATTTCGGAGTTTCTCAGTCACTTTTAGCTTGCCTTGAGGAAAAATCGGCGATTATACAGATAGAATACGAAATGTGGACTTTTGTTTCCGATTTCTTATTTTGGAATCACTAACCAATTGATTTCTATAGCAGTAGATTCACCGATAGCGACTTTTTCTAGTTTTTCCGGTTGCTCAGCCATATTTTCTGATACAGCAATACGTCCTGCCATAATTTCTGCTTTTTCTTGTGGATGTAAAGGTTGCTGTTCAGCATTGGCATAACCTATCGGATAGAGCGGTTGATTCGTTTTAGGATCATACTTATCTATCGCGCCAACAGTATGCAATAACTCATGTGCAATAATGACGTTATTTTCCTTTTTCATGTTTTTACTGGCAAACGCATTAACAATGCCAATCAATCCTTTTTGTAAACCGAGAGAATGCGCTACAGTTTTCGTTATTTCCGGATCGAAATATAAAACATAGATAGTTGCATCTTCAGGATAAGGGTAGTTATCGTTCTTCCAGACCCAGTAACGAAGTTTCAAACTCCATAGCATAATCGATAATTGAGAACCGTCTCTGGGTGGTATTGGTGGTTTCGCATTTAATTCGCCCGCATAAGAGATATCGATAGGCTTATTTAATGTTAAATTATACTTTTTCGCTTCACGCTGAAAAAAATCTTCGATATCAATAAAATCTGAATTTTCAATGTTATTAATATACTTTTGCGTCGCACTCCGGCCATCAGCATTAATAGAATAAACAATGACATTTAAAGGTTTGTCCCAGTCTGTACTCCTTGCTTTACTCAACCAGGAACCAACGGCAACCATTAATAGAACATATAGAAGAATGAGTATTCTTATATTTTTTATCATTTACTTAAAGGCTTTAGAATTAACTCTAAAATAATCATTTTTTTCATTATACTGTAAAGAAAAAACAAGAAGGAGATACTTTTCATTAATTTTGAAGAGTAATGGCATGCTAAAAAATATAACTCTACGATTAAAACGCCAGTATCCTTTAATAATTATTACGCTACTTACTACCGTTGTATTAATACTGCATACAGGCAATAAATTTCATTGGTCTATTATTGAGCGTACGGAAAATTTTTTATATGACTTACGCATTATTTCCACTATGCCGAACGATACAGATGAAAGTCTTATTATTGTCGATATTGATGAAAAAAGTTTAAGTGAAATTGGCCGATGGCCATGGAGTAGAAACCAACTTGTTCGATTAGTCGATGAGTTATTCAAAAACTACGCCGTGTCGTTAGTGGGTTTTGATATCGTATTTCCTGAACCAGATGAAAGTTCCGGTTTAAAAATTTTACAAGTACTGAGCAGAGATCGCCTAGCAGAAATAGATGAATATAAAAAGATTGTTTCCGAATTAGAAAGCCAACTCGATTACGACAAACAACTCGCCAATAGTTTTACTAATAATAATATAGTGC
>JBELBG010000181.1:0-3878 GCA_042095435.1 Thiotrichaceae bacterium
AGCGAGCTGCTTATTGTAAGTATTGATGCTGTCAGATTTTCTGATAGTGTCACGATATTGCCTGACCATATCTTTCGTTTTAATGGCAATGGTTTCTACTTTTTTTTCTGATGTAGCAATCTCTTTTTGAGCTTCAACTCTTGCTTCGACCGCTGACTTTAATGTGACTGTTTCTTCAGCATAGATGTTAAGTGAAAAAAAACTTAGAAACAGTACTGCAATGTAGGATTTTTTGTACATATCCATGAGGAATTTTTCTCAATTTATTATATAGTTACTGAAACAAAATTTTCGATATTGTAGATTAATACATCCTATTAATACACTTAATTAGTAATATTATTACTGTTTTTTTAAAAATTTGTTTCTAGGACAAGATAAAATTCCTGGAGCAAATTTCCAAACCTTGAGTGAATGATATAAATGAGTCTCAGAGTCAGGTTAAATTTATTGATTACCTTACTATTCATTGGGTTATTCATTTTCAGTAGTTTTTACATCATTTCAAATGCACGAAAGACAGTACAACACGAAGTGGAGACTACTGCTGACCTAGCTTTGAAGTTAATTCATATTGCTATTTCATCCAGTAGATTAGAGCAAAATAAGGATGAACATCTAACACTATTAAATAATTTATCAAAATTGGATCAAACGCGGCATTTATATATAGATATTCAAAGCGCGGATGGTCTGTTAACACCAAACAAGGAGTTTGATGTATTGGACAATACGGATGCGCCGGACTGGTTTGTTAAATTAGTACAACCGCCACCGACTGAAATCAGGCAATGGTTTTATAATCCGCTAGTTAATCCGACGGGTGTTATTATTCGCGCTGATCCTTCGGATGAAATTGATGAAACTTGGAATGAAGTTGCTAGCATGCTTATCTTCTTATTTTTATTTATTATTCTTGCAAATATATTGCTCTATATTGCTATCGGTAAATATTTATCACCTATCGATAGGATTCTTGAAGGATTATCAGGAATTGAAAAAGGAGACTATGAATTAAAACTTCCTCATTTTCGTTTGCCAGAACTTGATCGCATTTCGCAACAGTTTAATCATATGGCGGAAGTACTGCTGGATAGTAAGGAAAAGAATAAATCATTAACACAAAAATCTCTTCAGATTCAGGAAGAAGAGCGGCGTCACCTCGCTCAGGAATTACATGATGAACTAGGTCAAACAATAGCGGCAATAAAAGCTGTCGCTGTTGCTATATCAAATAATAAGCAACCGGATAAAGAGCAGGTTGATACCAGTGTAAAAACTATTATTGATTATTCTGACCATATTTATAAGGTTGCAAAAAATATGATGCAGCGTTTGCGCCCGTCAGTTCTGGACGAGCTAGGTTTAATTAAAGCACTACAGAATATGATTGATGATTGGAATGAAAGGCAGGATGATATTTTTTGTCACTTCACTTTTTCTGATATTCCTTCAGATTTATCAGAGTCTTTAAAAATAAATTTATTTAGAATTATTCAGGAAAGTCTGACAAATGTGTTGAAGCACTCATCAGCGAATACAGTTTCGATCTCAATGAAAAAAGAAATTAGACAAGGTGTATGTAATATAAATCTGATCATAGAAGATGATGGAGTAGGCTTAGACTCTGGTAAAACAATGACGGGGATGGGCTTGCCAGGCATGAAAGAAAGAGTTGAAATGAACCAGGGATCAATTGAAATTATAAATAAACAAGATAGTGGGCTAAGAATAGAAGTAATTGTCCCTGTTGAAACAGAGAATAAATAATGAGTAATGTTATAAAAGTCATGTTAGTAGATGACCATGCTGTAGTGCGTGCGGGATATCAAATGTTGTTGAAAAATTCGCCAGATTTGGAAGTAATTGCAGAAGCGGATAGCGGTGAAGAGGCATACCGTTTACATAGTACTCATCAGCCTGATGTCATTGTCATGGATTTATCATTACCAGGGATCAGCGGACTAGAGACGATTAAGCGAATTAATTCTCGTGATAGTAAAACGAAAATACTGGTATTTAGCATGCACGAAGAAACAATTTTTGTAGAGCAGTCTTTGCAGGCTGGAGCAAGTGGTTATATTACTAAAAGCTCAGATCCTCAATTACTGGTTGAAGCGATCAAAAAGCTTTCTAATGGTGAAAAATATATTGATCCGGAATTGGCTCAGCAATTAGCAATTGCAAAGTCACGAGGACAAGACTCACCATTATCTGATTTCTCTGCACGTGAATTTGAAATCTTTTGTATGTTGGCAGAAGGTCTGAATACCAGTGAGGTCGCGAAGAAGCTTTCGCTAAGTTATAAAACAGTGGCTAATTACAGTACACAAATTAAAACAAAGCTTGATGTGGCGACTGTTGCTGATATAGCCAGAATAGCGATCAGGTATAATATTATTCAGGCGTAGTTTAAAGATTAAGGTACTGCGTTAAACAGTACCTTAAATATAGAGTTAAACAATTAATCGTTTATCGCAACGCCCCATGGGAATTTGCCCACTTCGATTGTTTTTATCACTTCATTTTTATCTGTGTCAATTACAGAAACTGTGCCACTGACACCATCAGTACTGAATACACGTTTGCCATCTTTTGTCATGGCTAATCCCCAAACACGTTTTCCAACGGGGATTCCCTTAATTATTTCCAATGTATTTGCATCCATTACCAACACTTTATTAGCGCGCCCACCCGCAACATAAACCACTTTTTCATCTTTACTCAATAAGACGTCTTTTGGTTTTGATTTAACATCACCTGTAGAACCTGTTTTTATTACTTTAGCTGTTGCCATATCGACTTTGACAACTTCACCGCTAATTTCAGCAGTCGCATAAGCAATAGTACTGGCTTTATTGAATGTTGCAGCACGTGGCCTTGAACCGACTAGGATGTTGCTTTCGATTATATTTTCCGGTGCTTTAATAACATGAAGCATATTGGTAGATTCACTTGTGACAATCACATATTTACCATTTGGAGATATAGCGACACCTTCAGGTTCTAGCCCTACCTTAATTTCAGCGAGTAACTTTCCTGTTTTAGGATCAATAGCAGAAGCTAAAGCTTCATCTTCATTAGAAATATAAATATTACCATTGGGATGAACTGCGAATGTTTCTGGATCTGAGCCGGCATCAAATTCTCGGATGATCGTTAATGTTTCAGGGTTGATAACTTTGATTCTATTTTCTTCACTGACTGCGACATATACTTCACTGCCATCAGGTGACATGCCTATGCCTCTCGGGCGTTCACCAATCTCAATGGTGGCCTCAACTTCTAAGGTAGAGCCATTAATCACGGAAACAGTGTCACTTCTTTCGTTGGTAACAAAAACTCTTCCTGTTGGTGCAGCAGTGACGGTCATTGTGATAAAAGTCATTAAGAAAACTAATGCTGTATTTAAAAAACTCATTTTTTACTCCTGATATTTTGTTAAATCTGTTATTTAATTTAGCCGCAATTTAATGTGCCCAGACTATCTAATGTTGGTGGTTTTGCAACGCCTCTAACAGGTGCTTCGGTTGCAATTTTATTATCTTCAACGATTAACAATAACTGACGTAATTGTCCGGTCTCTCTGAAAGTCATGTTACTACCTTTCTGACCATCAAAACTGAGTTCGGTTTTAAGATAATGTAACATTTTTTCAGGTTCGTTCATCTGTGTTCTGGCAACAGCATCTGAAGTCATCTTAATAGCAGCCCATCCAGCCCAAGAGTAATCGTTCATAACGGTATCGAATTTTTTCTTGAATCGCTTATTTAAATCACGCGCTGCAAATTTAACAAAATCGTGATGCCATGCTTGAGCTTCTGCTTGTGACTCGGGCTTTTTTTGACGCCACTGTGCCAGCGCATCTTTAGCCATGC
>JBELBG010000182.1:0-3838 GCA_042095435.1 Thiotrichaceae bacterium
GCACATTAGATAAAGAAACAGGTGGCGTCATTATGGATGCAGGTGTGCGTTGTTTTCAAAGAACCAGTAATAACTCCTGCACATTGAAAGACAGTCATCAGGTTGGTGTTATATCGATTAATGTGCCAATACAAAAAGCAGTTAAAAAAACATTGCTGTTTAAAAAAGCAGAAGAAATTTATAAGTCAACAGATCCAAATATTAATATTATGATAATCCACAATAAATATTATAAACAAACAGTGACAATGTCTATGGAAGAACTCTACGCAAATAGTTTGATAGAAAAAACATTAGAATTGTCAGCAGTAGAGTCAGACGACTCAGAACTAGAACAGGAATAATAGGAGCAGTAAATATAATGAGTGACGCACTCGATTATTTAATCAAAGTTAGAAAAGATGCCATCGAACCGTACTTTCAGTTTCTAAAAGAAGGCGGTAAACATCTGGATGATAAAACACGTTCATTATTATCCGTTATTACAAAAGTTGATGCGAAAACAGAAGCCGGTTTAAAACAATATCTAAAACGCGCCTTAAAGCAGGGCAACAGTGCTGATGAAATACTCGATGCCATGCTAACCTGTATGCCAACTTTAGGTTTAAGCAAAATTATCTGGGCAATTGATATTATTATTAAAATGGATTTACCAGAGTTTGATGCAGATCTATTAACTGGCGAAAGAGAAACTAAAAAAAACGTTGGATTAAACTAAAACCAATTTATGAGATAGAAGAAGGTATTTCTTATCATGAGTATGAAGGAAAAAGCTGTTTTATTAATAAAAACGATGAAGATATCCAAGTTTTCGACAGCATGTGCCCGCATAGAGAAACAAAAATACCCTGCGATGCAATTAAAGGAACAACAGTCACATGTCCTATGCATCATTGGAAATTCAATTTAGAAAACGGCGAGTGTTTGCAAGAAGGGAATTATCAGTCGCTAAATAAGGTTGAAAACAAAATTGAAGAAGGTTTTTTATCTTTGTTCAGGTGAAGTCAAAATGATGAATGGCTGGTTGCGAAGCCTTCGAGGTATTTCATTGAGTGTCTTGTCAGGTTTCATCAATTCTGTTTCAACCTTATTTCGTAGAGTTTGGGCCATCTTTTGCCAGTGATGAATAGATGGTTTTTCTTTGCATCATAAGCGATACCATTGAGAGTATCAGTTCCGATGCTGCGATCTTGTGGTGCCAGTAAACCTGTGAAATCAATTATTCCAGTAACATTTCCGTTTGCCGGGTTAATACGCACTATGCGGTCATTATGATAGATGTTCGCAAAAATTTCACCATTGATATATTCCAATTCGTTTAACCGACCAACTGGCAAGCCTCCGGCAACAACATGGATCGTCCTTACTACATTTGAGGTGGCAGGATTGAGAAATCGAATTTGATTGGTTCCGTCACTTAAAATTAACCAACTACCGTCCGTGGTTAACCCTCAACCTTGACCGTCGTAAGTGAATTCGTCTTCTAATTCAAAACTCTCAAAATCATAAACAAAACCTTTCTGACTTTTCCATGTGAGTTGAAATAGTTTGTTATTCAGAACAGTCAACCCTTCTGCAAAATATTGTTGCGGTACTTCCACACGTTTCAGTACGCGCCCGGTTTTTAGATCAACTTTTCTCAAGCTAGATTGTCCCTTGATGCCGGTACTTTCAAACAACTCTTTTCGAGTAAATAGTAATCCCTGAGTATATGCGTTCGGATCATGCGGATAAACGTTGATCACATCGTAACTATAAGTAGGAATCTCAGTATTTATCTCACCTAAAAGTTGGCTCTTAGCACAACCGGTAAGTAATAAAATCGTTGCGCTAGTTATACTTAGCATTATAAGGACTATTCGATTTCTCATGCTTTTAATTATCTTACCTAATTAGAATTTATAAGACACTTTAGTCGATAAACTATTATATTTCCTGAAAGTTAATTTTATCAAAGGGGCAAGATTTTATGTAAATGCTTTTAATCTATCTATAATGAATTTTATATCGATACTTTTATCACTATCAGGACTAAACCTATACCGGTTATGATGTTTTATTAATTCCTGGTATTTCTCGCTTTTCTCTTTTGGGAATATTCGCCTTATCCATTTGCTTAATGTTTCCCCCGGCAAGCGTCTATCTGCTTTTTGTTCCAGTTGTGCGACCAGTTCATAAATAGGAGAATCGAGACCGTATTGGGCGTATTCAAAGTTGCTTGATGCTTTATCAATCTTGTTTTTATCGACACGTTGTTTGTTGTAAAAACGCCAGCCTAAGTATGCCATTAGTGGCAGTAATAGCCACAGCATCCAGTTTGTTGATGTTGTTTCATTGTCATCATCAATATCACTGCCGGTTAATTTGTAACGAGCCCATGAGAAGAAATCGATGAGCGGTTCAAGAAAAGTTTTATCTGCGGCTTCCATTGGTGCCCAGGTTGAAGGCGTGGTGTCTATATTGTGCCATTTACCATTTAAGTAATACTTCGTCCATGCGTGTGCGTGTCGTGCGCGTACCAGATACATTTTTTGCCATGGACTGTATTCCATGACGGAATAACCAATGGCATAACGCGCGGGTATGCCTGCTTCACGTAATAACAAGGCTGTTGCTGTAGCAAAGTATTCGCAATGGCCTTTTTTGTCTTTGAATAAAAATTTGGTTAGGTATTGGCCTTTGGTATAGCGTTGATTTTGTGTGATTGAATAATAAAAATTATCTCGAAAATATTTATTTATAGTTGTAATAATTTCGTTCGGCGTTTTTGAATTAAGATTCAATTGTTCTGCGACTTGTTTGAAGTCATTCTCATAGTTTGGTGGTATTTCTAAATCATCGGCAACGGGTTTGTTTTCCATAAACGCTTTGTTTGATGTGCCAATGCGATAACTAATCCAGCCTTTACGCGCTTCAATGCGTGTTGAAGCATGAATACTGGTTTCAACCTGAATCAAATCTTTGCCGGCTAAACTATTAATATTGTCCGGTACTGGGATAATGGATGCTTGATCTTGTAAGTAAATAGCAACATCTAAGGTTTCCTTGTCCTGTAGTTGATTATTTAATCGCCATTCTTTTTTATTCGGTGTTTTAGGTATGACATCGAATTCAACTTTTGGGTTTTTCCATGAGCCGAATGCATAACGACTATAGGTTGTTTCACGAAAATTAACGGTCTCGGAAAATTTCTTATCTGTTTTAATTCTGAAAACAATACGGTCGGATAGTTTTAGCCGTCCTAATGAACCAATTGCGGTACTGGTCTTATCTGGATCAGTGCTTTTAAATCCATATTGTTCAAATAAATCGAGGAAGAACGATTCTGTTTTGTTTTGTAAATCCTGTAAGCCTTGTTGCATCAGAAAGGAAACGGCAAAAACAGCCACAATAGGTGTAATCCAGCGCATGAATGAATAATGCTTTGCTCTTAAACTCCACAGCGTCCAAATAATAATTAAACTACAAGCAAAGAAAAATGCATCACTGTATTTATAACCTGAACTCGCTGAGATAAGGCAGAGTAGAACATAAGGCAAGCTAATATTAACGTGATAGAGGATATTAGAGCCTGCTTTATCACCAAGGCGACGTACGCTGATGAATAAGGCTGATGTTTTAATGCCGTTTTGCACGCCGTAATTTTGCGCAAGCATAATAATTGTTAATGCAAACGGTAGTAGTTCCAGCACTTTGTAAATTCCCTGAAACTCGTAATTGATAAAGATATAGACAATGGCAATAAAAAATACGACGCCACTGAGATCGGCAAGTTGGTTCATATCTTTGTCACTAAAATCAATGCGCCATTTAATGAAGAAAGGTAGTTCCAGTAATA
>JBELBG010000183.1:0-3834 GCA_042095435.1 Thiotrichaceae bacterium
GACTATCCAGAGCAATATACGTGAAAAGCTTATTTTGAAAGCTAAAGAGCTCACCAATGAATTTAATCAGGATCGACTGGAACAGGAATTGCTGCTATTAGCTCAGAAAATGGATGTTGCAGAAGAAATGGATCGACTTAATGCACATATAGAAGAAGTGAGTCGAGTATTGGAACAAGCAGGGCCAATTGGCAGACGACTGGATTTTTTAATGCAGGAAATGAATAGAGAATCAAATACATTAGGTTCTAAATCCATACATATGGATACAACCAATTCATCTGTTGAGTTAAAAGTCATTATTGAACAAATAAGAGAACAAATTCAAAACATAGAATAATAAAAATTATGCAAGGCAAAAGCGGAACTCTATTTATTATCGCCGCGCCATCAGGTGCAGGTAAAACATCTCTTGTAAAAGCAATTAGCGGAAAGACGTATAACACTGACATATCGATATCTCATACAACCCGCAAGCCCAGGCATGATGAAAAAGATGGAGAAGCCTATCACTTTATCGATGAAGCCGAATTCAAGAATATGGTTAAACAAAATCGCTTCCTCGAATACGCCAACGTGTTTGGTAATTATTACGGCACATCACGTGAATGGGTTAAACAAGAACTGGCCTTAAGTAAAAACATTATTCTGGAAATTGACTGGCAAGGAGCCCAGCAAGTGAAATCACAATTACGCAATAGTGTCGGAATTTTCATATTACCACCCGATTATCACACCTTGCGAGACAGACTTG
This sequence comes from Thiotrichaceae bacterium, assembly GCA_042095435.1. Classification (GTDB taxonomy): domain Bacteria; phylum Pseudomonadota; class Gammaproteobacteria; order Eutrophobiales; family Eutrophobiaceae; genus UBA7359. Next base: position 755 of record JBELBG010000183.1, read on the forward strand.
TTGGTAGACAGAATGATGATCCGGAAACCATTGATAGGCGCATGAATGCCGCGCGAGAAGAAATGTCACACTACAAAGAATTTGACTATATCGTCATTAACGATGATTTTGACCAGGCTGTATCCGAACTAGACGCTATTATTACAGCAACTAATCTGGGAAGTTGCCGACAATCCGCGTTTTATGATGACTTTGTTAATAAAATCATCGTTGAAGATGACTAAAATAGCCTTGAAACACATTCATTTATTGCAGATCGACCTCAAAATTCAGTAGAATAGCGCTCCACTTTAAAGGCCGGTCATTTTTTAACCGGTTAACATAACATTATATTTAGTTAAAATGAGGACAACATGGCCAGATTAACTGTTGAAGATTGCCTAGAAAATATTGGAAACCGATATGATCTGGTTTTATTAGCTAGTAAGCGTGCCCGTCAAATTTCAATGGGTGCTGATCCATTAGTCCCTGTCAATCAGGACAAACCAACCGTTATCGCTTTGCGTGAAATTGCTGAAAACCTTATCACTGAAGAAAATATTAATAAGGTCAACCAGTTTGATGAAGAGGAAGAATTTACTGAAGCTGACTTTGCAATTCCCACCCCTGCTTCACCAACATAATAAGACTCAAATTAATCTATTAATCGTCGTCTCTCCGGGCCTCGGTCTCTGTAGATAAGCTACACCGCTCCAGCGCATCCATGCGCCCGCGACATTACCTGCATGGATGCAGGTACTTATGATTTGCTTAAAGCACCTACTGTTGTTGTCAGGAACAAGTATCATGACTGTACGTCCTGTACATAAAATGCGCCTTTATGCCTTGTAGTATACAATTCAGAACAAATCATTTTTTTGTATTTAACAAAAGTAAATTTATTCTGTGCAAACAATTAACGATCTAAGCAAACTTATTGGGACTTATCTGCAACCTGAGCAGGTTCAAAAAGTTCAACGTGCCTATCAGTTCAGTGCTAAAGCACACGAAGGTCAAAAACGAAAAAGTGGCGAACCCTATATCCACCACCCACTGGAAGTGGCCTATATTCTGGGTGAAATGCATATGGATCACCAAACAATAATGGCAGCCATACTGCACGATGTCATAGAAGACACGCCAACTGCAAAAACTGTTATCACGCGAAGCTTTGGTAAAGGTGTTGCTGAAATAGTCGATGGCGTCAGTAAGCTGGATAAAATGCAATTCGAAAGCGTTGAAGAAGCACAGGCGCATAACTTTCGTAAGATGTTAATGTCAATGAGTAATGATATTCGTGTCATTCTCGTAAAATTGGCTGACCGTTTACATAATATGCGCACACTCGAAGCGTTAAAACCTGAGAAACGGCGACGAATAACCAAGGAAACGCTGGAAGTCTATGCTCCCATTGCCTTGCGATTAGGCGTAAATACGATACGACTTGAACTCGAAGAGCGTGGCTTTGAAATTTACTATCCTATGCGCTACAGGATATTAGACGAGCAGATTAATAAGGCACGGGGGCATCGTAAGGAAATCATCACCAAAATACGTACCGCGCTAAAACGACGCATGCGCCAGGAAAAAGTACCCGGGCAAATTCTGGGCAGGGAAAAACACCTTTATGGCATCTACCTGAAGATGCGAGATCAAAACCTGTCTTTTAATGATGTTTATGATGTTTATGCGTTTCGTTTAATTGTTGATGATATTGATACTTGCTATCGCACAATTGGTACCGTACATAATTTATACAAGCCGGTTCCGGGTAAATTCAAAGACTATATCGCTATTCCTAAAGCAAATGGTTATCAATCGTTACACACCGTATTGTTTGGCCCCTATGGTGTCCCAATCGAAATTCAAATTCGTACCAAGGAAATGGATGATGTTGCCGAAGCAGGCATTGCCGCACACTGGTTATATAAAGCGGAAGGAAAATCAAAAAAATCAATTCGCAAAGGTAATGATCGCAGCGGCGCACACCGTCGAGCCAGAGAATGGTTACGTAATATTGTTGAACTCAATAAATCTGCAGGTAACCCGGAAGAGTTTTTCGAGAATGTAAAAATCGACCTGTTTCCTGATGATGTTTATGTCTTTACGCCTCGCGGCAAAATTATGGAATTACCGAGTGGCGCAACAGCTGTTGATTTTGCTTACGCAATACATACCGACATAGGTAATAGTTGTGTTGGTGCACGCATAAACAGAAAACTGTTCCCACTAGGTACATTACTAAAAAATGGTCAAACGATTGAAATAATTACTGCCAATAGTGGCCGACCCGATCCTGCCTGGCTAAATTTCGTTGTCACAGCAAAAGCAAGAACACAAATAAGACAGTTTTTGAAAAACCTGCAAAACGATGAAGCCATCGCATTAGGTAAGCGTTTGTTAAATCGCGAACTAGAGCCTTTTGCCTACACTTATCAGGATATTAATGATAAAGATATGCAGCACTTGCTCGCTGAAAATAAAATAGAATATGAAGATGTGCTGTTTCAGGAAATCGGCCTGGGTAATAAGTTTGCACCGCTCATTGCACGACAACTTGTTGCATTTGAAAAACTAACTAAACAGGATGATGAAACTACAATTGGAAAAGAAGCAACGCCTTTAACGATTAAAGGCACGGAAGGCATGGTGGTCAGCTTCCCCAAATGTTGTTACCCGATACCCGGCGATCCCATTCACGGTTTTATTACGTCAGGGCGGGGCATTGTTATACACAGGCAAAGTTGTAAGAACATTGCTGAATATCAAAACCATCAGGAAAAATGGGTTCATGTAGAATGGGAGCCCGACGTTAAACGTGACTTCGAAGTAAAAATTCAAATGTTTGCCGGTAATCAACGAGGCGTACTTGCTACGGTTTCTTCGACGATATCTGATACAGATGCTAACATTGTCAATGTAGCAATGAAAGACAGGGATGACCGCTACACCTTATTGACCTTTATTATTGAAGTCCAGAACCGTAGACATTTAGCCGATGTATTAAGACGAATAAGGACGCTAAAAAGTATTTCTCAAATTACACGTTTCTAACACTATTAAACTATCCGCCACTGACAAGGACGGCGCAAAAGCTGAAC
>JBELBG010000184.1:0-3815 GCA_042095435.1 Thiotrichaceae bacterium
TTGCACCGGAAGCACAGGACGGTGGCCCGATTGCATTGGTTAAAGACGGTGACACTATTATTATTGATGCGACTAAAAACTCGATTGATGTTGATATAACTGATGACGAAATGGCGAAGCGTAAAAGTGAATGGGTCATGCCCGCTTATAAGGCAACACAAGGAACGCTTTATAAATATATCAAGAATGTGAAGTCAGCATCAGAAGGTTGTGTAACTGACGAATAATTTTCGAAGCGCTCATGTAACATGCTGCATTATGATGCGTTTTAATACTTGTATATTTCTTTGCACGTCTGGTAACCATGGGTTGACTTTCAATGCCTTCTGAAAGGCATTAAGTGCCAGGTGGAATTCTTGTAATTCCAGATAACACAAACCACGTCCTGATAGTGCGCCGAAATGGCGTGGTTCCAGTTTCACTGTTTCTGCAATATCAGCAAGTGATGCATGATAGTCGCCTATTAGATAATAAACCGTTGCGCGTTTGTTCCAGCCTTCTGCAAAATCAGGTGCGAGCTCGATCACTTGATTAAAATATTCAAGTGCAGATTGAGAATTCTGGTTTCGCATAGCCATATTGCCTTTGACATAAAGCGCATTTATTTCATCGCTATCGTGCACGGCCCAAATCTCCCAAATAGCCGCAGATAAAAACTGCGCCTGATTTAGGCTAGAAATATTCTTCAACTTAACAAATAAAACCTCAAGACGCGGGTCATTCTGATCGGCATGCGCAACAGTCGCAACCAAGGCTGTAGAAACAATCAGTAAAATAGTAAAAAAAGTTTTCATCGGAATACTTAAATATGGTTCATAATACAACCAGATTCAAGTACGGATAAAAGTGTATTTTTATCATTTAGCGAGCACGAACTTGTGATCAGGTATTAGGTAAAATTAAGTGCCTAGCCAGCCGCCGGCTGCCTGAACAGGTTTCATATCATTTTCTTTATTGATCCATGCTGACACCGCCATCTTTGGCGCGGTTTCAACGATATCCGGTAATTCCGTCATCACTGTATAAGCTGTTTTATTTTTATAGAGTGGTATTGTTTTATATCCTAAAACAGTGAAGTCATGTTTTAATTCCTTGCCGTGATTTTCACCTGACTTAACATCGGTTTTAATATCAAAACCTAATACCGCTATATTTAATATCAACTTATTATTATTCATCTTTTTTACCGGTTTAAAACCTGCCATCAATTCCATATCTTTAATATTCAGTTTTAATTGCCCTACTTCATTATCCGAATCGACGTTTAATTTTCTCAATCTGAAAAATGAACGCCATTCTTCACCATTTAATAAAAAACCGGGCGTATACACTGTTTTCAGATTTTTTGAGCGAGCATAACGCCGTTGCCTTGCTGAATATTCCGGCGAAGAAAACCGATCTTCCCAACCAATGTAGTTCCAATAATCAACATGAAAGGCGATGGGAATTAATGAGGTCCATAAGCCTGAATGTGTTCTAAGTTCACTCAGATATCTATCCGCTGGCGGACAACTACTACAGCCTTCAGATGTATAAAGCTCAAGCAAACTGACTTGTGTTGTTGGACTGGTTATAACGACTTCAGCCTGGGAGACTGAACAAAAAAAGATAAGTAATAATAGTGAGCGTGATTTAATCATATTCGTGACTGAGGATTAATATTGTCGATATGACACGTTTTGTCTGATAATGTTCAGTGATAAATATAATTAAAACACATTTTTCATGAATCAGTTTGAACAGTTCTGGGTAGTCGTTGTTGATCTCCTTTGGGGATTACCGCTAGTTGTTTTTATTATTGCCGCCGGCATCTACTTTTCTTGTATATCGCGATTGTTACCGCTCCGCGGATTTTTCCATGCCTTTGCTATTCTTTCCGGCAAGTACGACAGAAAAGATGCACCGGGAGAAATATCTCACTTTCAAGCACTGACCGTTGCTTTATCCGGAACGATTGGTATGGGTAACATTGCAGGTGTAGCCATCGCGATTAGTATGGGTGGTGCAGGTGCTATTTTCTGGATGTGGGTTGCTGGTTTATTCGGCATGATAATTAAGTTTTTTACCTGCACGCTTGCCTGTCTTTATCGAAAAAAAGATGAAAATGGTATTGAACAAGGTGGCCCTATGTACTTTATTGAAGTCGGTCTGGGCAAAAAATTCAAACCGTTAGCCATCCTGTTCGCCATGGCGGGGTTAATTGGTTGTATTCCCATGTTTCAAGTTAATCAATTGGCCGGTCTTTTAGAAAATGAACTCTCGATTGAACCTTTATATACCGGCTTGGGCGCGCTGGTATTTATTGGAGTCATTATTATTGGCGGTGTTAAGCGCGTCGGGACAGCGACGGCAGCAATTGTACCGTTTATGTTTTTAGCCTATGTCATAAGCAGCCTGATAATTATTTTTATTAATTTTGATGCAGTGCCTGCAATACTTATCGATATATTTGATTCTGCTTTTGGTAAAGAAGCTGTCGTTGGTGGTGCGACCGGACTGATCTTTAAAGAAGTATTGGTAACAGGTATCAAACGTGCCATATTTTCTAATGAAGCAGGTGTCGGCACGGAAGTCATGGCGCATGGCGCAGCTCAGACAAAAGAACCGGTGCGTGAAGGCCTGGTTGCGATGCTTGGCCCGTTTATCGATACCCATATTGTATGTACTTGCACGGCACTGGTTATATTAAGTTCGGGGATAAACCCGATGGATAGTGGCGTATTGATGACAGCAGCGTCATTTAATAAATCATTGCCGGGGGCGGGTAATTTAATCGTTTATTTTGTTTTTACCTTATTCGCTGTTTCAACCATGATTACCTATTCCTATTACAGTTTAAAATGCGCGCGATATTTATTTGGCAAAAAAATAGGCAGTCAGTTTGTTTATATCTATCTCGCTATTATTCCATTGAGCGCTATCTGGTCGCAGGGTACGATCATTAATATTATCGATACGATGTTTGCATTGATGATATTCCCTACTTTATTTTCAACTTTGCTACTCTCTAAAAGAGTACTGGCAGAAATGCAGCGTTATTTCGATAAGCTTTGATGTTGATCATCAAACTAAAAATATTGCCGCCATTCCAAGAAAAATAAAGAAACCCATACTGTCTGTTACGGCTGTTAACAAAACGCTACTGCCCATAACCCCAACAAGATCCATTCTTTCTAATGTTATTGGTATTAGAATACCTGCTGCCGCTGCTATGAGTAAATTCACCACCATTGCAGCCATCATGACCAATGCCAGATCCAATTGACCGTACATAATATAAGCAAACAACGCGACAACGACTCCCCATACCAATCCATTAATCAAACTAATAGACAATTCCTTTGTATAGAATCGTTTAAAGTTATTTTTTGTTATTTGATTCATTGCCAAACCTCGAACCATCAAAGCGACTGTTTGGTTGCCTGTATTACCACCTATGCTTGCGATAATCGGCATAAGAGCGGCTAATGCGACAATCTGGGAAATGGTATTTTCAAAAGACCCAATTATTCTAGATGCGATAAATGCTGTTGCCAAATTTAAACCGAGCCAAACCCAGCGGTTTTTTGCACTTTTCAATACAGGCGCATATAGGTCCTCTTCTTCATTCAAGCCGACCTGTGTTAATAATTCTTTTTGTGAATATTCGTCCAGATATTCAACAATACGATCAACGCTCAAACTGCCAACCAGTTGCCCATGTAAGTTAACAACAGGAACATTAATCAAATCGTATCGTTCAAATGCACTTGCTGCATCCTTTAATGAATCATCTGTATGTAAAGTAAATGCTTTCTTGTCGGTCAAGTCGGAAA
>JBELBG010000185.1:0-3800 GCA_042095435.1 Thiotrichaceae bacterium
TCAGTTTTGCTTTAAAGGCCTTAATTGGCCTTTTTTTATTTAATAAAGTCAGGGTTCTGCCGATAATAATAATGAGGTTTGCTTGTTAGGGGTTTTCATTGAGAGAATTTATTCGCCATCCGTCCAGTATTCCTGTGCAGCTGGTTAAGCAGGAAAAAAATACTGAGCAAGCTTTTTCCGGTACAAATACTTTGAACAATGTTAGCTTTGGCGGTGTCAGTTGTCTTTGTTCGGAACCCGTAGAAAAAGGCAGCACGGTCAGAATGACAATTGAATGCATAGATCCATCCTTTGAAATTGAAGGTAAAGCAGTTTGGTGTAAACCTAATGGTAATATGTATGAGGTTGGAGTTGAATTTATAGTCAGTAAAGAAAAACTGTTCTTACTAAGAATGGTCGAGCAAATTTGTCATATTGAACATTATCGAAATGAACTCATGCATAAGGAAGGTCGAGAAGTTTCAAGTGAAATGGCGGCTAAAGAATGGATTGAAAAACACGCCGCTGAATTTCCAATGATGTAAAAATATTAATTTTGTCATAAATTATTAAACAAAATTAGTTATGCTTTACGCATGAATATCATTTCTTCCCGTCGACAGTTTATGAAATACGCTATGCTTGGAGTTAGTAGTTTGGCATTGCCGCGTATCGGGTTTTCGGTTACCACCGAGTTAAATAAAAACCTGTTTCTTGATAAAAAACATAATATTGAAATACCTGTTGGAAGCTCAGTTCGAATTGTTGCTCAATCAGCTACACTTGTTGTTAATAACTTACCTTATGTTTGGCATAGCGCACCAGATGGTGGAGCTTGTTTTTCAACGAAAGACAATGGCTGGATTTATGTGTCCAATAGTGAGATTGAAAAAAAAGGTGGTGGTGTAGGTGCTATACGATTTGATAAAAACGGGCAAATTGTTGATGCCTATTCAATATTAAATAATACATCGCGTAATTGTGCTGGTGGTATAACACCATGGAATACTTGGCTATCGTGTGAAGAGAGTGGCGATCATGGTCAGGTTTATGAGTGTGATCCGGAAGGTAAGCAAAAAAGCGTTGTCAGATCAGCAATGGGATCCTTTAATCATGAAGCTGTGGCTGTCGATCCTAAAACACATTATTGCTATATGACTGAAGACGTAAAGAATGGTTGTCTTTATCGTTTTAAACCGGAAATAAAAGGTGATTTAAGCAAAGGCGTGCTTGAAGTAGCCGTCGCTAAGCGGAATGTATTGTCGTGGGAAAAAATCGAAGACCCACTAGCAAAGATAAAGCCTACCCGTTTTCAGATTATAGAAGCGGCGCGTTTTAAAGGTGGCGAAGGAATTGTTTATCATGATGGAAAAATATCTTTCACAACGAAAAAGGATAATGTCGTATGGCAGTATCATATTGATACAAGCCTGGTAACAAAAATTTATGATGCAGCTGATTACCAAGAACCCTTGCTAACAGGGGTTGATAATATTGAAATTTCACCAACAGGTGAATTATTGATTGCAGAAGATGGTGGTAATATGCAGATAATTGCTTTGGATCATGATCATAACCCACATGTACTTGTTCAGATACATGGCCAGGACAGATCAGAAATAACAGGGCCAGCATTTTCACCTGATGGTAAGAAGCTGTATTTTTCTTCGCAAAGAGGAAAAACTGGCAGAAGTGAAGACGGTATCACCTATGAATTAACATTCGGTTAATGTCTTTAATAATCAAAAATTAGCTATAGCAGTACTTTGATTGAACGATTTTCACATTTTCATCACATATACTGGTATTAAATAGATAAATTTATTACACGGTATAATTCATGACCATAAATAATCAGGGTCATATCCTTATAATCGAAGACAATTATGATATCGCAGACATGGTTTGTGAGTATCTTGAGCATTGTGATTATGTAATGGATCATGCAGCAGACGGCGTGACTGGATTACATCTTGCTGTCAGCAATGATTATGATTTGATTATTCTCGATTTAATGCTGCCTGGTATGGATGGTATAGAGTTACTGGAAAAATTACGTAATGAAGCTAAACGTTCCATTCCGGTTCTTATACTGACAGCCCGTGATACGCTTGATGACAAAATAACCGGTTTCGATATCGGGGCAGATGATTATTTAATCAAGCCGTTTGAAATAAAGGAGCTAGAAGCAAGAGTACGTGCGTTGATTCGTAGGCAGAGAGGTACGGTTAGCCCAGAAAAACTTCAGGTCGCAGATCTTATTTATGATCTCGGCACCTTACAGGTGTCACGCGAAGGGAAGACTATTAAATTAACACCGATTGCTTTAAAGATTTTAAAAATATTGATGCAGGCTTCGCCACGCGTTATCAGTCGTCGGGATATAGAAAGACAAATTTGGGGCGATATATTACCCGATAGCGATACTTTACGTAGTCATATGTATAACTTACGTAAATCAATTGATAAACCTTTCAAGACTCAATTAATGGAGACGATGCAAAACTCTGGGTATCGTTTGGTTGATCCGGATGAAGAATAAGATTGGGATAAGCCATCGTTTACTGCAAGTCTTCTTAATACAAGCTGCTTTAATTAGTTTAATTGCATTATTAGGTGTTTACGCAGCGAGATATGTAATTGGTGATGTGTTAATCCAGCGTGCACTGGATGATGAAGCAAATCATTACTGGATGACGTATGAGCAAGATAAAAATGCAGCACGTCCGAACACGTATAACCTACACGGTTATTTACAGTCTTACGATGATATCCCTGATACTTTTATAAAGCTCGATCCCGGGTTACATAAATTAAAGAATGAAAATTCTGACTTTTATATTATCCACATATCAGAAAACGAGGGTAAAAAATTATATCTTGAATTTGATGGAGAACAGGTCAGCGAACTCGCTTTATTTTTTGGAATATTTCCTCTAGCAGGTTTTCTTATCGCTATATATCTATCCGGCTGGGTGTCATATCGTTTTTTATCTCAGGCTGTTTCACCCATTGTTAAATTGGCAAGAACGCTAGAAAACCTGGATCCTCAGAGTGAAGAGTTTGCAGAAAAACTGAAACATGCTTTACCTCAGAACATTGATCAGGAAGTAGCCGTTCTTGCACATGCCTTATCTGGTCTATCTGATCGTATAGAGTCGTTTGTCGTTCGTGAGCGTAATTTTACTCGTGATGCCAGCCATGAATTACGTAGCCCTATCACAGTTATTAAGATAGCAAGTGATATGTTATTAGATGATGAGAGTTTAGAAGATAGTCAACGAAAACAAATAAGTCGTATTAAAAATAATGCGTCAGACATGGAAGAATTAATTGAAGCTTTATTAATATTAGCGAGAGAGTCTGATAATAAATTATCATCAGACATTATTAGTATCAATGATATTGTCAAAGAAGAGATTGATAGAACGATTAATTTAATTTCAGATAAACCAGTTGAAGTTGAGTTTCAGGAAGATAATAAATTATACATAACAGGTTCTGATAAAGTGCTTTCTGTAATGATAGGTAATCTGATACGCAATGCTTTTTCTTATACTGATAGAGGCAATGTTATTATCAAAGTCAGAAATCTAGATCTGATTATAGAAGATAGTGGTATAGGTATGCCGGAACAGGATATAGAAAAAATGTTCAAGCCTTTTCAGCGTGGTGAATCCAAGTTGCGGGGTGGATATGGTGTTGGTCTTACAATAGTTAAAATGCTATCAGATAGATTTATTTGGCCGATTGATGTTGAAAGTCAATTAGATAAAGGCACAAGAGTCACAGTTAATTTTCCCGAAGGAACGGTCGAATAG
>JBELBG010000186.1:0-3799 GCA_042095435.1 Thiotrichaceae bacterium
AGGCGCCGATAAGGTCAGCATCAATACGGCTGCTGTTAAAAACCCTGAATTTGTCCGCCTCGCAGCACAACAATTTGGTTCCCAATGCATTGTCGTTGCAATAGATGCAAAGCAGACTGAATCCGAAAACGAAAAAAAATGGGAAGTATTTACACACGGAGGTCGTAATACAACCGGCCTTGATGTCATCGAATGGGCACAGAAAATGGCCGACTTCGGCGCGGGAGAGATATTACTCACTAGCATGGACAGAGATGGGACACGTGATGGCTTTGATATTGAGTTAACTCGCGCTGTTAGTGAGGCTGTCAATATTCCCATTATTGCATCAGGCGGAGTTGGCAAGCTGGATCATTTGGCTGACGGCATACTCTATGGAAAAGCCGACGCAGTATTGGCAGCAAGTATTTTCCATTTTGGCGAACATACTGTCGCGGAAGCAAAAACCTGTATGGCCGACAAAAACATAGAAGTACGAGAATATAATGAGCAACTGGCTGGATAAAGTTAAATGGAACACCGATGGGCTGGTCCCTGTCGTTGTACAGGAAGAAGGCTCAGGACAAATATTAATGCACGCCTGGATGAATCGTGAGTCTCTTGAGCTGACGGAGAACACAGGGAAAGCGACATATTGGTCACGATCGCGTCAATCACTTTGGATAAAAGGCGAGTCTTCCGGGCACTTCCAACTAGTAAAGTCAATTCAACTAGACTGTGATTATGACACTTTGCTAATTACCGTTGTTCAGCAAGGCGGTATTGCCTGCCATACTGGTAGACATCATTGCTTTTATTTCACGCTGGACGGCGGAGACTGGCGGGCGAATGATGAGATTTTAAAAAATCCCGACGATATTTATAAATAAATGAAACAAGACATATTAAAAATGCTCGACGACATACTGGAACAGCGCAGACAGTCGAGCCCAGATGAATCCTATACCGCTAAATTACTTAATGACGGAATAGACAGCATACTGAAAAAAGTAGGCGAAGAAGCGACTGAGACGGTAATTGCGTCGAAATCCGGCAAAAAGGAAGAGATAATCCACGAAATTGCTGATTTATGGTTTCACACCCTTGTGCTTTTGAAACATCATGATCTAGATTCAGAAGATATTCTAAATGAGCTTGAGCGTCGTTTCGGCTTGTCTGGCATTGAAGAAAAAGCAAACCGAAAGAAATAAGCAGCGTTATTGATTATGACAACACGCTCGCCTGTATTATTATAATCAGTTCAATTAGAGATTAAATTACCACTGGAGTAGATCTTATGGGTTTTGGCGTTACAGAATTACTAATTCTATTGCTTATCGTGGCCTTACTTTTCGGCACTAAAAAACTACGCAATATGGGCGGAGATCTAGGTAGCGCGGTAAAAAGTTTTCGTAGCGCCGTATCGGACAAAGAAGAGTTGGATAATGCTGCGGACAAACCTTCTGAGGACAAAATTATCGAAGGGCAGGTTGAGTCAGCTGATGAAGAAACCGAGAAAAATTAGTCCTCTATCTACAATATAAACACATTATGTTCGATATCGGCTTCTGGGAACTGATCATTATTGCTTTAGTCGCATTACTCATTGTTGGTCCGGAACGCTTACCTGAATTAGCACAAAACGCAGCGCGAATTTTCAAAAAAGTCAGAAGCTTTATCCAAAGCGCTAAACGAGAAGTTGAAAAAGAACTGAAGCTTGACCAACTTAACGATCTTAATGAAAGCATACATAAAGTTGGCGATCTGATGAATGAAGCACCGGATAAATTCATTCAGAAACAAATGCTAGGTCAAAGCGATAAAACGCAAGACAAGTAACTTTTCATGTCTGAAGAAACCACCGATAGCGAACAATCGTTAATTTCTCACTTAATTGAGCTGCGCACACGCATATTAAAAACAGTTATATGTATATTTGTTCTGTTACTAATATTGCTGCCGTTTGCTAATGATATATACAGTTTTATTGCATCACCTTTAATTGCAAAGTTACCTCAAGGTAGCAGCATGATCGCAACCGAAGTTATCTCACCTTTCTTTGCACCTTTTAAATTAACAGTTTTCTGCGCGGTCTTTTTATCTGTGCCTTATATCCTATTTCAGGCGTGGGCATTTATAACCCCCGGTTTATATAAAAACGAAAAAAAACTAATCTTCCCTTTGCTGATTAGCAGCACCCTTCTTTTTTATACTGGTATTTTATTCGCTTATTATATTGTTTTCCCGGTGTTATTTGCTTTCCTGACTCAAACTGCACCTGACGGCATACAAGTCATGACGGATATCAACGACTACCTTAATTTTATTATTAAAATTTTCTTTGCCTTTGGCGTGTCATTTGAAATCCCTGTCGCGACTTTTTTATTAGTACGCTCTGGCTTTGTTGAAGTCGAAAAACTAGAGGCTAACAGAGCCTATGTCATATTAGCTGCATTTTTTGCAGGGATGTTATTAACGCCACCCGATGTTATCTCGCAAATATTATTAGCAGTGCCTATCTGGTTGCTTTTTGAAAGCGGTTTAATACTGGGGAAAATTTACAAGAACAAACAAGAAAGCATGCAAAAAAACCAAACGGATCAATAGCTGCCAGTGCCAGCCCAGTTATTAATAGCTTTTGTCTGAATAGTTTCTTCAAATTTCTGTAATTTCTTTTCAATTTCGAAACCCACACTAATTTGCGGTTCAGAGCTTTCAAGCTCTTCTTTCTTTTCTTTTTCTATAATAATCTCTTTTGCAATATCAAAAGCTTCTATAAAGGAACGAGTTTGTTTCAGACCTTTCTCCAAATAAGCCTTACCAAAGTAGGTATATTGTCCATCATGACCACAACCAAAAGAAGCTTGTTCCATATTAGCGGCAGTAATGACTAAAGTATAAGGATCATTGAGTTGTTCAATAAAACCACCTGAATAACAGACCGAAATAATAATAACGCGCCACTTTATGCCAGCGGCATTTAATGCTGTATTAATAGTGTCAGCATCAAGATCATTTAATTTAAATGGAGGGAAACTCGTTACCAGCTTATGATCTTTTGAGCCATGCGATGTTAAAAACAGCGCCATGATATCTTCATCGATATTCATCAGTTTTGCCGTCTCTTTAAGGCTCGTTTTTAAATTGTAACTATTTGCTAATGGCACTGAATCAACCGTCTCCTCATTATTAATTAATACGAGAGAACGGCCAAAGCTGTTCATGTAATTATCCATTACTGATTTTGCTGACTTTGTTTCATTCATAAAAACATCTTCATCAGCATCACCGGCAAAACCAATAAAGAAAAGGTCGGATACGCCTTCTTTCCCTTCTATCAAACCTTCAAGCGAATCATTTAATAATGAACTTTGCGAATAATAAACCGGTTCGACATTTATATTATATTCGGCTTCATTCCCGGAAACGTCTTTACTTGACTGTAGAGAACTCCATAGCGGTTCACCTGGCACTAAAAACAAAGGCGAAAAATTTAATACCGCATAGAGCAGCACATAAGCAGCAGTTGGCAAGAACGTTAAATAAAAGAATCGTTTTATTAAACGTGCAACGATTAATAAATACCAGAAAGAGTAGGCTATAAAAACTGACCAGTTTGCTTGATAAGCATCCAGATACGATTGTTGCTCAGCCAGAGCTAATAAACAAATAGAGCCCAACCAGACAACGGGCACAACAGACAATAGAAGAATGATTAATTTGCTTAAGTCCGCCAACCTTGCATTCAAAACAGCAATTAAACTCAAGCTAAAGAAAAAAGCAAAATAGAGTAAGGCCTGATAACTTAAACCATAGGAAT
>JBELBG010000187.1:0-3396 GCA_042095435.1 Thiotrichaceae bacterium
GGTGATTTAATTCAGCGTACAGAAGTTGAATTATTAAAAACACCAAACTTGGGTAAAAAATCATTAACAGAAATTAAAGACGTTTTAGCTTCACGCGGCCTGTCATTAGGTATGCGTCTTGAAAACTGGCCACCAGCCAGTTTACAAGAGAAAGAAGCTGCGCCATTAGTTTCGGCACCAACATCATTTTAAGAGAGAATAATAATGCGTCATCGTAAAAGTGGACGACAACTAAACCGCAATAGTTCGCATCGCACAGCGATGTTTAGAAACATGGCGGTTTCGTTAATGGAGCATGAAATCATCAAAACGACTTTGCCAAAAGCAAAAGAATTGCGTCGTGTTGCTGAGCCATTAATTACAATGGCAAAAGTAGACAGCGTTGCAAAACGTCGTTTAGCATTTTCGCGCTTACGTGATCGTGAAATAGTAACTAAGTTATTTACTGAATTAGGCCCTCGTTATAAAGAACGTCCAGGCGGTTATGTTCGTATCTTGAAATGTGGCGTTCGCACAGGTGATAAAGCGCCGATGGCTTATGTCGAACTGGTCGATCGCCCTGAAGTAGCCGAAGAAGAGGTTGCTGAAGTAGAAGAACAAGCATAAAAAAATAATAAGCTTGTAATTTTGAAAGCTGATACTTTTGTATCAGCTTTTTTTTTATCTCCATGGATGTGGAGTGTCAGTATTCATGTTCCATACGAAGGCAAACTTCCTATATTCCTTTAGGCAAACTCTGTTTATAAAGAATCTCACACCTCGTATAAGAGAAAATATAGCCTAAAATAATATAGTAAAATAAAGTCATTGATCTTTAAGCTAGTCCTACCTACATTGTTTTAATGATATTTCTTTTCACAGATTATGGTCTGGAAGGGCCATACATTGGACAGGTTGAAACAGTTTTACATCAACTTGCTCCGAATGAAAAAGTCATTCATTTAATGACAGATGCCCCACGTAATAAACCAAAAGAGAGTGGGTATTTACTATCTTCATTAATCTCAAGAATTCCGCAAGGTGCTGTTTTATTTTGTGTTGTCGATCCGGGTGTCGGTTCGGGTGAAGATAAACCTGTCATGTTGAAAATAGACGAGCGCTGGTATGTAGGCGATGATAATGGTTTATTTGATATTGTTGCAAGACACGCAAAAGAAATAACAGCATATGAAGTTACATGGCAGCCTGAGTCATTATCAAACAGTTTTCATGGACGAGATATCTACGCTCCAGTTTGTGCAATGATAGCCAATGGAGAAGAAGTTTCATCAAGCCCGTTTGACTGGATCAACAAGCATCACTGGCCAGATGATTTAAATGAAATCATCTATATAGATCATTTTGGTAATTGTATGACCGGAATACGTGCTAGTTCTTTAGATAAACAACTTGTTTTGCGAGTAGATCACCAGGAAATAGTAAATGCAAAAACATTTTCCGATGTAAAGCAAGGCGAAGCATTGTGGTATGAAAACTCTAATGGAATGATTGAGATAGCAGTAAATCAGGGAAATGCAGCAGAATTATTAGAATTAAAAATAGGCAGCCATATCTTACTATCTACCTAAACTTGGCATACAAAATGCATTAATTGTTACTGTTTTATTACAATTGTTACAATTCAGTTAAAAATGCATTAGTCTTTATACGCATTATCACAATATTCCAACAGGCTATGCTGGAAGGAGAATGATGATGGTGGAATTAATATTAAGTTTGTTCGTGTGGATAGGCGCGAATAGTGATTATAAAGTCGACTTTCCTCAACCTATCGTCGTTATGACAACACAACATAATATGTGTCAGCTATTTGGTATTGATGATATGTTTCGTTGTGATATATCTGGTCTCAAAGGTTTTTATAACGAAGAATTTACTATTTATCTTGGGACTGATTTTAATCAGGACAACCCTCACCATGTCTCAAGGCTCCTTCATGAACTGGTTCATTATATTCAATACAAAAATGGTAACGGTTACCTCTGTCGAGGCAATATGGAAGTAGAAGCGTATGATATTCAAGATGCCTGGCGTAAAGATAATGGCTTGGAGCCGATTTTGGCTGAGTTTAATCGGTTGATGCTAGAAGCAAACTGCTCAGCATAAAAATTCTGTGTTAAATGAATACAAGGATATTTCTTATAAACGACACAGAGTTGAAATATAACGGACATACTAATTTATTAGGCTTCATTTTATTTTAGCAATCTTGTAAATTTTAGGTTGAAAAGTACATATGAAGAGTGCATTTAAAGATCAACTTCTGCATGGAGCTCACGACCTAATATTCAAGACAGTCCATAATCGTTGGCTCATTTATAATGCCAGTTGGGAAGACCCACGAATTGATCGACAACTCCTGGAATTAGATAAAGATAGTAAGGTAGTTGTGCTCACCAGTGCTGGCTGTAATGTACTTGATTACCTGATAGATAGACCTGCAAAGATACATGCAGTAGATTTAAACCCTCGTCAAAATGCCCTGTTAAATTTAAAACTGGCTCTGGTTAAACGTGGTAGTCATGATGATTTATTTGCAATGTTTGGTTATGGTGCACATGCACGGTTTCGTGAAGTGTATGCGGATGTTAAGCAATACCTGACAATAGAAGATCAAAAGTTTTGGGATAAAAAAATCACTTACTTTGATAGTAACAGCAAAAAAAAATCTTTTTATTATTATGGTAGTTCAGGTTTATTAGCGTGGTTAATCACGCGTTACCTCAGTAGAAATCGTCAGTTGAGGACTGAGTTATTTAATATTTTTGACGTAGATAATCTGCAAGCGCAAAAAGAAATTTATGAGCGAATTGAACCTATGTTATGGGGTCGTTTTATTTCTTGGTTTGTGCGGCAACCTTACATATTGACTTTAGCTGGTGTGCCAAGACCACAAATTCGTTTAATAAATACGCAATACCCTGGCGGTATAGGTGGTTATATTAGTGATAAGTTGCGACACGTATTTACTAATATTCTGGCTCAAGATAATTATTTCTGGCATGTTTACTTGACTGGATCATATTCAAAAGCGTGTTGCCCAAATTATCTAAAAATTGAAAATTTTGAAACACTAAAACAATGTGTAGGCCATGTAAAAACACATAACAATAGCGTTAGCGGTTTTTTGCGTGAAAACCCCGACAAATATTCGCATTTTATATTGCTTGATCATCAAGATTGGCTGGCTCAACATAACCCGGACGCTTTAAAAGAAGAATGGGAGTTAATATTAAGCAACAGTCAATCTGGGAGTAAAGTTTTAATGCGATCAGCGGCAACAGAAATTAATTTTCTCCCAGACTTTGTAAAACGTGCGATACAATTTTATCCAGAACAAACGAATCCATTGCATGTTACTGACCGTGTTGGTACTTACGGTAGTTTACATTTTGC
>JBELBG010000187.1:3406-3792 GCA_042095435.1 Thiotrichaceae bacterium
CGGAAGTATTATGAATATTACATACGGTTCTGATGCACGCGAATTAAAAAACTATTATAAAAAACATGCCAGCATTTATGATGCGACTCGTTGGAGCTTTTTATTTGGGCGTGAAGATATTATTACGCTATCCAAGAGACAAATCCTTCCGCAGTCTATTTTAGAAGTGGGTTGTGGCACGGGTACTAATTTAATATCGCTCAAAAATAATTTTCCAGATGCTCAAATATCTGGCATTGATCTTTCTGATGATATGTTAGCAATTGCAAAGAACAAGATAAAATCAGATTCTGAGCGAGTAACATTGACAAACCATAAGTACGATAAACCTCTGAAAAATCATTTGGGTGAAGCTGAGAAGTTTGATGTAATTATATTTTCATATG
>JBELBG010000188.1:0-3781 GCA_042095435.1 Thiotrichaceae bacterium
AATGACCGATATGCAATGGCCCGTTGGCATAGGGCAAGGCATTAGTTACCAGAATTTGTCGTTTAGAATCTGTCATTTACATTTATAGCTATATATTGTGTGGCGCTAAAGTAGCATTATTCAATAGCACCGTGAAGTATTGATGATAAATAATGTAGAATACGCGTCCGATTCATATTTCAGGTTGTATTAAATGTCGACAATTAGTCGTGAACAAATAGAAAAAGTCCTTTCAGGAATAGAAGATCCTAATACCAAGCAAGACCTCATCAGCGCCAAAGTTGTTAAAGATATCAATATTGATAATGCTGTGGTGGCACTGAGTATTCAGTTAGATTATCCGGCTGAAGGTTCAAAAAGTGCATTGATTGAATCTATAAAAAACGCTCTGATTGAAGAGGGTATATCAGACTGTACTGTTGAGATTTCCAGCAATATTGTTTCGCATTCTGTGCAGAAGGGCGTTTCGTTGCTTAAAAATGTTAAAAATACCATTGCTGTTGCTTCGGGTAAGGGCGGTGTTGGTAAGTCAACAACATCAATTAATCTGGCTCTGGCATTACAGGCAGAAGGCGCGAAAGTGGGAATTCTTGATGCGGATATTTATGGGCCGAGCCAACCAAGAATGTTAGGCATTCAAGGCAAACCGGATTCAGCAGACGGCAAAACGGTCGAACCGAAAGTCAGTTACGGTATTCAATCAATGTCGATTGGTTATTTAATCGAAGAAGATACGCCGATGATATGGCGTGGACCGATGGTGACAGGCGCGTTAGAACAGCTATTAAATGATACTAACTGGCAGGATCTTGATTACTTGATCATCGACTTGCCACCAGGTACAGGCGATATTCAATTAACGCTTTGTCAGAAGATTCCGGTGAGTGGTGCGGTTATCGTGACGACGCCACAGGACATTGCATTATTAGATGCGAAAAAAGCGCTAAAAATGTTTGAGAAAGTATCTGTGCCTGTACTAGGTATCATTGAAAATATGAGCACACATATCTGCAGTCAGTGCGGACATGAAGAACATATTTTTGGTAGCGGTGGTGGAGAGCAAATGGCAAAACAATATGGAGCTGATCTGTTAGGTTCATTACCGCTGGATATTAAAATTCGTGAAGGCGTTGATAATGGTAAACCCACTGTTGCGATGGAGCCGGATTCAGATATAGCGATAAATTATCGTGATATTGCACGTCGTACAGCAGCAAAACTTGCACAACAATCGAAAGATTACTCTTCAAAGTTCCCAAAAATCGTAATTGATAATAATTAAATAAATAGAGAGCACTTGTAATTGCTCCTGCATTGCAAGTATTTCCGCCATCCATGGCGGTCAAAGTAATGAACTAAATAGAGAGAGATATAGTACATGAGTGTGAAGAGTGACAAGTGGATTCGTCGGATGGCGGAAGAACATGCAATGATTGAACCGTTTGAATCAGGGCAGGTTAAGATGAATGGTTCGGAAAGACTGATTTCTTATGGCACATCAAGTTATGGATATGATGTGCGTTGTTCTGATGAGTTTAAAATTTTTACTAACGTTCATTCAGCAACAGTTGATCCAAAAAACTTTGATATAGATAGTTTTGTTGATGTTAAAAATGATTTTTGTGTGATCCCGCCTAATTCATTTGCATTGGCAAGAACGGTTGAGTATTTCCGTATACCAAGAAATGTACTAACTATCTGTTTAGGAAAATCAACTTACGCACGTTGCGGCATTATCGTTAACGTCACTCCGCTGGAACCGGAGTGGGAAGGACATGTGACACTGGAGTTTTCAAATACAACTAATCTGCCAGCAAAGATTTATGCTAACGAAGGTGTCGCGCAGATGATTTTTCTAGAGTCAGATGAAGTGTGTGAAACATCGTATAAAGATAGGGCAGGGAAGTATCAAGGACAAACGGGTGTGACCCTCCCAAAAACCTAGTAGTTCATGATTAACAGCGCTATTGTGTCTGGTGTTTAATAAAAATTACTATTTTTATAGGAACTCTTTTAATAATTATTACTAACCGTTAGCAACAGCTTTTTGTTCGTCGCGTTCTTTTTTAAGAGTAGCTGCTTGTCGGCTTAAGACATGTTGCATAATGGTTTCCTGATCACTTTCACTAATACCTATAAAGTCAACAGCAATATTAAATCGATATAGGTTGTCATCCATTTTCTTTTTACAGTCAATCACGCGTGCATAAAGTGGAATAAACTGATACTCAGGGAGCAATATTAATTCCATTTTTAAATTAACATCTTCATTAATAGGCGTGTTTGATTCAAAGCTCATACCGCTGGCGCTGAGATTAACGTTTTGAGTATCGGTGATAGAGTTTTCTTGATCATCTGTATGAAGAATCATGCTTTCCATCAGCGAAAGTTTTTTATCGAATAAACCTAAGATTTCTGCAACAAGAGGGTTAGTTTCTTCAATAAGCGTCATTTTCGACATGATTTTTGCTTCTATACAATTAAAAGCATTTTTCATTTCAGCAAGGGTATTTTGTTCGTGCTCGGTTCTAATGATTTCTGCATCAATATCCATACCTTGTACAACACGGTATTTCAGTGAAACCTTATCATTAATTCTAAAATATCGTCTTCGATCTTCCATTGTCTTAATACCTATATAAATTAAACTTTATTGTTGTTGTAAGCCTGTTCTAATTTTCTCAAACCGGCTTTTTAGGTCCTCTATATTAGCCGCATCAATTTTTTCCTGCTCAGGTGTTGTGATTTCTTTATCCAGTATATTTTTAACAGATGCAGATAATTCAGTACCGCTATTATCCAGTTTATTTTTAAACGGGTTGCTAGAGTCAGCAGAAATTTCATTAACCTTATCTTCTTCTCCCTGCACGATAATCAATTCCACGCGGCGGTTTAGCGCTCTGTTTTTTGCTGTATCGTTTTTTACCAATGGGTGAGAGTCACCATGACCTTCGATAACAAAACGATCTTGCGGAATTGTGTTTAACTCTAGCAATTCATGTACAACAGTGACAGCGCGTGAGGAAGACAATTCCCAGTTGGAGCGAAAGCGTGCGGTTTTAATCGGGATATTATCCGTATGACCTGCGACAATGATTCTTCCCTGAATATCAATCAATGATTTTCTTATCTTATTAAGTACGGGAATAAAAGATTGTTTAACGATTGAAGAACCCGATGGAAACGATCCTTTTTCATTGATTCTTAATAATATCCGATTGCCTTGTGTTTTAATTGCGATTAACCCTTGATCAATTTCAGGCTCGAGCGTCTTCAGCAATTTATGTGCGTCGGTAATGGTTTTTTCTTCCTGTTCTTTTTTTAGTTTTTCGGCAATGGCTTTTTCCTTATCCATTTCTGCAACTTCTTTTTCTAGTTCAGATAAGCGTTCAGCATCACTTTTATTATCGTTATTATTGACCTCATATGTTTCATCTTCGATGGATTCTTCAACAACTTCCTGTTTTTGATGGCGTTGTATAGCTTCAACACCGGAACCTTCGTTATCTTCTGCAGCATCAATACTTTCCTTTTTTTGTTCTTCGGTCATTGCATCCGTAAATTCGAGAGTCTGTTTGCTTTCATCAATCGTACTTTGCTTTATTTCTTTAATTAAAGTTGGTGTAGGTCTACCTGAAGAGAATTCCTGAGCAATAATACTGGTGCCTTTAGGAGTTTCGTTCGCTTTAATCTCTCTTTGAACACCAAAAGCAGCTTTCATCGAGCCTGCAATTTGTTTGAACTTCAACAGATCCATTCCTGAAAATGAGAGTAGTAATAC
>JBELBG010000189.1:0-3780 GCA_042095435.1 Thiotrichaceae bacterium
GTGGACTCTATAGAAGAAGCAAATTATCGTGGGCGCTATTTTGTCTTGCTTGGCCATCTTTCACCACTTGATGGTATTGGACCGGATGATATTGGTTTATATGATTTAGAAAAACTGGTCGAAGCTGAAGAAGTAACAGAAATCATACTCGCAACCAGCACAACTGTTGAAGGAGAAGCAACAGCACACTATATCAGTGAAATGGTTAAAGCCAGAGATAAGCAGGTTTCACGTATAGCGCATGGCATACCAATGGGTGGAGAGCTGGAGTATGTCAACAGTATGACCATTGCTCATGCATTGGATGGCAGGAAAGAGATTTAAATGAAAATTTGGGTTGATGCCGATGCATGCCCTGTTGTTATTAAAGAAATTCTTTTTAAAGCAGCAAAACGTACACGAATAGAAGTAACACTGATTGCAAACCAAACCATTGCTGTTCCTAATTCACCGTATATTCATTTTCTTCGTGTCGCATCAGGTTTTGATGTTGCTGATAATGAAATTGTAAAAAGATGTGAGGTAAGTGATCTGGTTATAACGGCTGATATTCCATTAGCAGCAGAAGTGATTGAAAAAGGCGGACATGCATTAAACCCGCGTGGAGAGATGTATACAACGGATAATATTAAACAACGTTTAACAATGCGTGATTTTATGGACACCTTGCGTTCAAGTGGGATACAGACGGGTGGTCCAGCTGCGTTAAATAAAAGTGACAGGCAGGCTTTTGCAAATCAGTTAGATAAATTCCTGACGAAAAATAGTTAAATTAATAAATAGCACTACTAAAAATCTGATTAAAGCGCTTAAGGCTGCGGGATGGGAGGAAAGCCTGGTAAAAGGTTTGCGTCATCAGTTCAAACATCTTGCTTACAGTCATGTGTTACGGTTCCCCATCCGAAAAAAGATCTGGGGACAGGTCTTGTTAAAGCAATTCGTAAGCAGGCGCATCTGGAGGAATGAAATGAAAATACAATATCCCATTTTGGTAGAAAAAGGTGATGACAAGACGGCATTCGGGATAATCGTTCCTGATCTTCCGGGTTTTTTCTCAGCCGCAGATAAGGAATCAGAGATACTGGATAATGTGCGTGAGGGGATTCTTTTACACCTTAAAGCACTAAACACGATACCTGAACCCAGTAGTTTTAGCGCAGTTAAAAAAAGAGGATTCGTAACAGCTTTGGTCGATATCGATTTATCTTTAATCGCTGTTGACCAGGTAATTAAGGGCGCGCGCTGATTCGGGTTGCCGAACACTCCACCAACCTGCAGGCTTATTTTTTCCTTGTCGTAACCACTGCCTGCTGGGGAATGAACACGATATTCGGCAGGTTGGCTGTCGATGCAGTTTCGCCGATGCAATTGACTATGCTGCGCTGGTTCGGCGTGGTCATCTTGTTATTGACCTTTTACCGTCACCAGATCGCAGCTGACTGGCAGATTTTACGCCAGCGCCTTGTCTATCTTGCCTTGATGGGTAGCTGCGGTTTCACGTTGTTCAATGCACTGTTCTACCTGGCCGCCCACTCGACGACGGCAATCAACATCGGCATTCTGCAGGGTTCGATACCGATTTTTGTACTACTGGGCAGCCTGTTGTTTCTCGGCTACCGAATTCGTCTGATCCAGGCTATCGGGGCGGTTTTGACCATCGTCGGCGTGATCACCATTGCCACAGCGGGAAACTGGATGGCCATCGCCCAGCTAGACCTGAATCGCGGCAACCTGCTCATGTTGACTGCCTGTTTCAGCTACGCGGCCTATTCGATTGGTCTCAGCAAACGCCCACAGGTCGGCGCTATCAGTGTTTTCGCGGTAATGGCACTGGTAGCCTGGATTGCTTCGTTGCCATTGCTGGCGATTGAAATCGGCATCCAGGGGTTCAGTATGCCAACAACACGGGGCTGGATCGTTGCTATCCTGGTTACATTGTTTCCTTCATTCCTGGCACAGGTATTTTTTATCAAGGGAGTAGGCCTGATTGGGCCAGGACGGGCCGGTGTGTTTATCAACCTGGTTCCGGTATTCGCGTCGTTCCTCGCCGTGATGATCTTGGGTGAGCAATTTCATGGTTACCACGCAATGGCCCTGTTACTGGTGCTCGGTGGTGTCGGCCTGTCCGAGCTCGGCAAACCGAAACCGGTTTAAACGAAATTTAGCGCCAAATCACGCCAGCTGCGTTAAATAAAAGCGACAGACAAGCTTTTGCAAATCAGTTAGATAAATTCCTGACGAAAAATAGTTAAATTAATAAAGAGAACTACTTTTCCATATCGAAAAGATAAAAAGTGTCATTTAAGTAAGCTGCAACATCATCAATCTCTTCGTCAAACCACGTCATATCTGTCATTAGCTCACAATTTCTAATACGTTTATGTAGTTCATCAAAGCTGTTTACAAGCGTGTTTTCACGAGTGTACATTGAATCATTGTGACAGCGTAAACAGCCCTCGTTATGTAATGTTTTACCATTTTCAATATCAATAGCTTGTACCGAGAAAGAAAACGAAAGCAATATAATCAAATTTATTAAGTCAGTTTTTTTCATAAGTCTTATACAGCCTGCGCGCTTTTTAAATGTGCGATTCGAATGGGTGCGGGTGGATGTGAATCATGAAATGCTGAGTAAAGTGGATCAGGTGTGAGTGTATTTGCATTCTCTTTATACAAAGTCACGAGTGCCTGGATAAGGTCTTTTGAGTCTGCTTGAGCGACAGCGAAGTCATCTGCTTCAAATTCATATTTTCGAGTCAGCATTTTTATCAAAGGTGTTAGGAAAAAGGTAAATGTTGAGGCAACGAGAATAAACAATGTTAAAGCCATATAGCTCGATTGTTGTTCAACGCCTAAGCCATTAAAAAACCATAACTCACTTGATAACCAACCAAGAACGGCAAATGCAACAAAGTAAAGAAATGCCTGGAGCACGGTTAATTTTTTAACATGATTACATTTAAAATGGCCTAGCTCATGAGCTAATACGGCTTCGATTTCGTCATAACTCAGTGTGTCAATTAATGTGTCAAAAAAGACAATCCGCTTATTACTACCAAAGCCGGCAAAGTAAGCATTACCATGGGTTGAACGTAAAGAACCATCCATTACATAGACACCCTGACTTT
Source organism: Thiotrichaceae bacterium (assembly GCA_042095435.1). Lineage (GTDB taxonomy): Bacteria > Pseudomonadota > Gammaproteobacteria > Eutrophobiales > Eutrophobiaceae > UBA7359. Next base: position 3,129 of record JBELBG010000189.1, read on the forward strand.
TAAATCCATTTTTCGTTAGCAAGGTTTCTATTTTTGTTTTTAACTCTTCATTATCCAAAGGTGTAAATTTATTAAACATCGGTGCGATGAATGCCGGGTATGCCCAGGTAAAAAATAAAACAAAGCTGATGACAGAAATCCAGGCATACAACCACCAGTATTGCCCAGCATTACCCATAAACCAGAGAATAAGTAACAGGAGTGGCGTGCCGATTAATAAACCGAGGATTGTATTTTTTATCATATCCATGAAAAAAACGTTTAGCGTCATTTTATTGAAGCCAAAAGATTGTTCTAATTTAAACGTTCGATAAAGCGACATGGGTAAATCCAGTATCGACATGATGGCAAAGACAGCAAGTATAAATAATGTGCCTGTGGCTAATTCTGGTAATTCAAATGAACGTAAAAAATTATCGAGTAATTGCAGCCCACCTGCTAATGTCCAGATTAATAAAAAGGCAGAACCAATGATTAATTCCGACATCCCGGTTTTTACTTTAGCGCGCGTGTAGTCGGCTGCTTTTTGATGTGCTTCCAGAGGAATTTTGTCACTAAACTCATCAGGCACAGTTTGACGATTAGCTTGTATATGTTTTATATGTCGTTGTACAAGTACCCATTGCACAACAATGCTGGCACCTAAGCTACA
>JBELBG010000190.1:0-3774 GCA_042095435.1 Thiotrichaceae bacterium
TCGCAGATATAGGTGGGCTTAATGTACGCATCATTGGTGACAAAATTGTTCTTACTGGTGAAATAGAAAGTGGTTATGAAACGGCCATCGAAACTGTTCAAGGTGCGATACCTGAGGTTATGAACTTAACACGCACTGGTAGTTTAGATTTCGATAACCCGGAAAACAAAATGGTTTTGATGAATATCAAGATTACTGAATTCAATAAAAACTACGCTGATACTATCGGCATCGCTTGGGATAATTCTTTTCCGGGTTTTTCAGCTGGTGGCTCAGTAGTTGGGCAAAGTGATAGTCTTTTAGGGACGTCCACTGCAACGCCCCTAAATTTAGCAAACACTGTAAGTGGCACAGGAAATGTAAACGCATTGGGATACTTTGGTATTGCTACGGAAATCACATCTCGAATTAATTTAGCCGTTAGTTCTGGTAATGCGGTAATACTTGCGGAACCGCGCCTAGCAGTTCGAAGCGGTGGTTCTGCAGATTTCCTCGCTGGTGGCGAGTTTCCAATTGAAATATCGAACATCAATGGAACCACGGTTGAATTTAAACAGTATGGTATTCAATTAAATGTCGAACCAACAGTTGACCGACAAAACAATGTTCGTGCAAGAGTAGACACTGAACTCAGTGCACTCGACAGTTCAGTTGCGATTAATAATATTCCGGGATTAATAACGCGTTCTACCAGTGCTGACGTTGTCCTCTCTTCAGGCGAAACACTGGTCATGTCTGGTCTACTTGATCAACAAGCATCTAAAGACACCAGTGGTTTAAAATATCTAAGTGAAATTCCAATATTAGGTGCGCTTTTTAGATCAAAAAACTTTCGGGATAGAAAAAGTGAATTAGTGATTTTTTTGACTCCTAACGTATTTGATGCAGATTCAAAGATAAATAAAGATGCGATTGAATCTGCTAAACAAGGAGTAAAAAGTGTCATTGACGCAATTGATGAAAACAACCTTAACATCATTTATTAGGATTTCAGGAAATAATTATGTTTGATGTATTAGTTAATAACAGTAAAGGCGAGCGTGTACAGAACTTCAGTTGCCCGGTTGCTGAGTGCTCGGTTGGTAAGGCTCGTGATAATTTTATCCAACTTCGTGGCTGGAAAGTAGCCCCATACCATGCCGTTATCAGTCGGACTTCAGAAGGTCTATTTATTGAAGATAAGACAGGACAAGCTCGTGTCGAAGTCAATGGTGAAGATGTTGAACATCATGGCCCTATAAGAACTTCCGATAAAATTGTTATTGCCGGTTATCATATTCAAGCAGGTATCAGAGCTGACTCAGCGGAAGAAATAGACCCTGACGAGGATGATGCTTTTGAAGATATGAAAACGGTTATCGGTATTCAACAGCATGAAGTGTTAGCTGAGAATGAAGAACTGAGTAACACCATCATAAATCTGCAACACGATGAAAAATTCAAATGGCGTAATCGCGTACACGAAGAATTATTAGCAGCAATGGATCTTCGCCGTACTGATATTAGTAGTATGGATGAAGACTCGCTGCGCAAACATGTCGAAAAAATGATCAAAGAAATCATTACCGAGATGGATGCTAAATTACCCGCCGACGTAGATAGACAACTTCTCGCATCAGAAGTGTTGAATGAAGCCGTAGGTCTCGGTCCACTTGAAAAATTACTTGCCGATGAAAATGTCACGGAAATCATGGTTAATAAGTTCGATGAAATATTTATCGAGCAATCAGGTAAGCTGACTTTATCAGACATCACCTTTTCCAGTGACGATGCTGTAATGACTGCGATTGAACGTATTGTTTCGCCACTTGGAAGACGTATTGATGAAAGTTCGCCTTTGGTTGATGCGCGTTTGAAAGACGGCTCACGTGTGAACGCAATCATTCCGCCGCTGGCTTTACGTGGACCATGTTTAACGATTCGAAAATTTGCTAAGCAGAAATTACAATCTCAGGATTTGGTTAACTTTGGAGCCTTGAATCAAGGCATGGTGCAATTTCTGGAAACCGCCGTGAATAATCACATGAATATTCTTATTTCTGGCGGTACGGGTAGTGGTAAAACTACATTGCTGAATGTGTTATCCAACTTTATTCCTCCCAGTGAGCGTATTATTACGGTTGAGGATGCGGCGGAATTAAAATTGAATCAACCACATCTAGTCAGTCTTGAAGCACGCCCGGCAAACCTTGAAGGGAAAGGTGCTATTCCTATTCGTGATCTGGTAAAAAACTGTTTACGTATGCGTCCTGACCGAATTGTTGTTGGTGAGTGTCGTGGCGGCGAAACATTGGACATGTTGCAAGCGATGAATACCGGACATGACGGTTCATTAACTACAGCGCATGCAAATACACCAAGAGATATGATCGCACGTTTAGAAGTCATGGTGATGATGTCGGGTTTGGATTTACCAGTATCCGCAATACGAGAAATGGTGGCTTCAGCAGTTCATTTAATTGTTCAGATTTCCCGTTACTCTGATGGTAGTCGTCGCCTCACTAATATTACTGAGATTACTGGCGTTGAATCAGGCATTGTTTCTATGCAAGACATCTTCCGTTATCAACAAGAAGGGTTTGATGAGAATGGAAAAGTTAAAGGGCATTTTGAAGCGACAGGTGCTATTCCTCATTTCTACGAAGAAATGCGACAACGTGGCCTACCTGTAGACATGTCAATTTTCTCTTAATCAGAACATGATGGATTCGATACTAAATCTTTCTGCAGGCGCCAGCTTTTATCTAACCCTGCTTTTTGTTTTCCTGATGGTCAGTTCCCTTTGGTTTATTGTCGCTAAAAAAGCGATGATCGCCATGGAGAATTACAAAAAAGAGTTTACTACGACAGCCAGTACCAATGCGTCTGACATGTTCATGTCTGTCGATCCAAATCAATTATTCATGTTAAATCTACTTGCAATTGTTGTTTTCCCAATATTAACCTGGCTAGTTACCCGAGATTTTCCAGCTACATTTACCATGTTAGCCGTCATACTTTTTCTACCGACTCTCATTTATCGTTCGGTACGTAAAAAACGATTAAAACGTTTAGAAAAACAACTACCTGATGGACTTGCAATGATATCCGGTGCTATGCGGGCTGGCGCAAGTTTAAATATTGCTCTTGAAGCAATGGTAAAAGAACAACCTGCTCCCTTATCACAGGAATTTGAATTATTTCTTAAAGAACAGCGCCTCGGTGTTGATTTTGAAGTCTCTATTAAAGATATGCAAAAGCGTATTCCTCTCCAGGATTTTAATATGCTTGTCACTGCCTTATTAATTAACCGTGAAGTCGGCGGCAACCTTGCAGAAACAATGGAAACGCTGGGCGAAACACTTCGTCGAAAAGAAATGATGGAAGGAAAAATAGATGGTTTAACTGCACAAGGTAAATTACAGGGTATAGTCATGACGGGATTACCTGTATTTTTAGGTGTCTTGTTAAACTTTATGGAACCTGAAGCAATGAGTAAATTATGGACCACCACCATAGGCTGGATTGTTTTAACAATCGTCATTGCTATGGAAGCGATGGGTTATTTCATCATAAATAAAATAACCAGCATTGATGTTTAAAGCATGGATAATTGTCTACGATGAATAATATTTACTTTAGTGGAACACTAATATCTATAGCCATAGCGGCTATTTCGTTTTTCATGTTAATCAGCCTACTCTACTCAATGATCGATAATGAAGATCGCTCGTATATGGATCCGCTCTCATGGAAACTTAAATTGCTTTGGCCATTTATACAAATCATTGCTAA
>JBELBG010000191.1:0-3765 GCA_042095435.1 Thiotrichaceae bacterium
CCACGTCGAAGCCAGTACACCCCCGAAATGTGTTTCCTGAAGAAACGGTTGTGATTATAGACGATTAATTTCTAATTAAACATGAAATAATCAATCTAATATCAATGCCACTACGACATAAAGCGTTCAGAAAAGTTTATTCTATTTATGCCGCATTAATTGAGCTTTTTGTTTTTGCCAATCTCTGCTTTTTTCTGTTGCGCGTTTGTCGTGCGCTTTTTTACCGCGACCGACGCCGATTTCAAGTTTGACCTTACCGTGTTTCCAGTAAAGTGCTGTCGGTACCAGTGTGTAGCCTTTGCGTTCTACTGCACCGACCAGTCGATTAATTTCTTTACGATGCAGTAACAATTTACGACTTCGTCTCGGATCGACTTTGGTGTGGGTTGATGTTGAAATCATTGGCGTTATCAGTCCGCCGAATAAATACGCTTCATTATTCTTTAGCTGAATATAACTTTCGATAACCTGAACTTTACCCGCGCGCAGGCTTTTGACTTCCCATCCTTCGAGGGAAATGCCTGCTTCATAGCGCTCATCAATGAAATAGTCGTGGTTGGCTTTTTTATTCAGCGCAATAGTGTTGCCACCCGGCTTTTTTTTCTTACCCATTTTAAAAACTGTCAGTTCGGATTACGAATCCGGCGGATTATAGCAGACTGTTCAACAGCAAATGAGTTATTTAAATTATTTATTCTGCCTGAGTTTTGGGATCCTGTTCTTCGTCTAATTCAGTTTGACTCTTGATAAAATCAATAAAGTTTTTACAAAAGAGATTTTCATCAGGATTGATATCCAGCATAGAACTATAACTTAATAAAGTGTGAGATAATGCTTCGAGCATTTTCAGTGTTTTTTGATAATCGAGTATGAAGCTGGCTTTATAGCGCTCAATAATGTTTCTTAGCTTTTTCTCAGCCAATTCATTATTACCACAAGCAGCAATTTCCAGGGTTTCATTCGTTAATGATGCGAGTTGCCCGAAGTAATCACAGGTTCTTTTGGGGTAGTGTTTGATGATTTCAGGCTTGGCTTGTATGCCGAGAATAATATTTTTGGGTAGCTGTAGTTCCAATGCAATGAATTGCCCGATTTCTGTATAACTTACCCCCAGTATTTGCAGACACGCTTTTTCTTCATCACATTCATTTTTTGTTTTTAAACTTAAAATCTCATTATATCTTTCCGGTATAAAATAAAGTACAACTTGTATACCAAGGTTATGAAACATGCTGACCAGAAACGCTTCTTCAAAATCGATTGATTCAATACTCTCGACCAGTTTCTTGGCAAAGTAAGCGCTGAGGAAAGATTGGCAGGCATAACTTTTTAGAAGCTTTGCCATTGGGCCTTTATTCATTTTTTCAAAGACCATAATGCTAATAGCAATAGATTGTATTTGATCTACGCCAAGTATGACGACTGCACGTGATATGGTTTTAATTTCACCGCCAAACTGGTTATACATACTTGAATTAACAATACTGAGAATTTTGCTGGTGAGAGATTGATCATGCAAAATAATATCTGACAATTTTTTATTACCACCAACATCATTTAAGACTTGCATGATCTTGGTAATACTGTTTCCCATAGCCGGAAATTGTTTGTTTTTCTGAAAACGCTGCTTCAACAACATGAGTGTTGCTTCACCTTGTTCCATTATTTCGTTATCAACTTTTTCCGCTTGCATAATCACTACCTATATTTTTTAAATTGTTGTATTGCCAACGTGGCCTGGTTACGTCATGTTTAGAAAAAACCAAGCACTTCTATTGAAGTTTTTATATCAGCATCATCATTTTCCCAGAATATTAATAGGTTGAAATCGGCCAATACGTTCCGCTAATGTTGTATTGTCTGAATTATTTGCTGCTGTTGCGATTCTGTTTTTCTCAATAGAACTCATAATTGCGTAGCGGCTAAGTTGTTATAATCTTGAGAAAAATTATGAACTTCCTGTAAGATTGTAGTTACATGAAAATTGGCGGAAAATAAGATAAAAACTAAATATTATGTCAGTTAAACGTTCATCCATTCACGGCCAGTGGTCTTCCCGCTGGGCTTTCATACTCGCTGCAACCGGATCGGCCGTTGGCCTTGGTAATATCTGGCGCTTTCCCTATTTAACCGGTGAAAACGGTGGCGGCGCATTTGTTATGGTTTATTTACTTTGTGTCGTTCTGGTTGGTATTCCTATCATGATGGCGGAAATATTAATTGGCCGGCGTGGTCGTCAGAGTCCGATTAATACCATGGATGCATTGGCAAAAGAAGAGGGCTTGAGTCGGCATTGGCATTTATTGGGTTGGATGGGCGTGCTTGCCGGATTTATTATCCTGTCTTATTACAGTGTTATTGCCGGGTGGACACTGGCCTATATTTTCAGAACGGGCTCAGGTTTATTTATCGATGCTGATGCTGCGCTTTCAAAACAGATCTTTACTGATTTAATTTCTGATCCGGAAAGATTACTCGCCTGGCATACCTGTTTTGTCTTAATTACCGTTATTGTTATTTCACGCGGTGTTAAAAATGGTCTGGAACAGGCAGTGAAGTTTTTAATGCCGGCTTTATTCATTTTGCTGCTTGTTATGGTCGGCTATGCCATGAGTACGGAAAAGTTCATGCAAGGTATAACCTATCTGTTTGTGCCAGACTTTGAACAACTGGCAGACAAGGATTTTTTCTCCGATATTTTTCTACCCGCATTAGGCCAGGCTTTTTTCAGTTTAAGTATCGGTATGGGTGCGATAATGATTTACGGCTCTTATTTGTCGCAAAAATCTTCTATCAGTTTTAATTGTTTTACGATTGCTATAGCCGATACCTCAGTAGCGCTATTAGCGGGCATTGCCATTTTTCCGATTGTATTTACTTATGGTCTTGAACCATCAGGTGGGCCGGGTTTAATTTTTATATCTTTGCCGATTGCTTTCGGGCAAATGCCTTTTGGTACATTCTTCGGTACGTTATTTTTTATATTACTGATGTTTGCTGCGTGGACATCGGGAATCTCCCTGCTTGAACCGGCAGTTACCTGGTTGGTTGAAAACAAAAATATGAACCGGGTCAAAGCAACAGCATTGGCAGGGTTAATTGTCTGGTTATTAGGTTTGGTGACGGTGCTGTCGTTTAATCATTGGGCTTTTTCCTTTACCTTTGCAGGTAGCATTAAGGAAAATGGTTTCTTTGATATTTTTGACATTTTAACGTCAAATATCATGTTACCGCTTGGTGGTTTACTCGTTGCTATTTTTGCTGCATGGTTAATGTCGAGAAAATCAACCGTTGATGAAGTCGGCCTTGGTGATGGAAAAGCGTATCAGACATGGCGCTTTGCTGTTCGTTACATTGCGCCTTTTGGTGTGATTATTATCTTTTTAAATGCAGTTGGTCTTTTAAAGTTTTTAGGCATTGGCTAAGTGCTTAAAATAATTCGGTTTTAACAGTGACAAAAATAAAAAAACAAGCCAGTGTCGCGTACAGTGCAAAACAAATGTATGCGCTTGTGAATGATATAAAAAACTATCCCGAGTTTCTTCCTTGGTGTACAAAAACGAATATCCTACAACAGAATGGGGATTCATTAACGGCATCTGTTTCAATTTCTATGGGTAAAATTAAACAAAGTTTTACGACACGAAATGTTATGAAGACGGATGACTCAATTTATATGAAATTGGTCGAAGGTCCATTTAAAGAACTCACGGGGCACTGGCAATTTTATGATGATAATGGCAAATGCCAAGTATCTCTGGATAT
>JBELBG010000192.1:0-3738 GCA_042095435.1 Thiotrichaceae bacterium
TAAAAAAAGTTATTAATACAAAAACAGGCTCAGAACTGGTTGAAGAAAAGTCATATAAAAAATATTGAAACGAAATGGTGAGTAAAGTTTTATTTGTTGGCCTCAGTTATGTTGGTGATGTTGTCATGTCTTCAACACTGCTTGTTTCATTAAACAAAATGTATCCTGATGCGACAATAGATGTTGTTGCCGACAAAAGGACAGCAAATATGTATAGCAGCTGCCCTTTTATCGGGGAAGTATATATCAAAGATAAAAACAGGTTTTTGCGCGGCACGCCCCATTTGTTATTGAGTTTAAGAAAAAACTATTACGACATAGTTGTAGACATCAGAACAGGCTTTCTTGCTTATTTGCTGAAAGCCAAAAAAATACACGTTAAAAAAAATAAAAAAGATTTATCTAAACATGCTGTAGAAAACTTACATAATGTAATTGAGTCAATAGACGGTGTTTCCAGCATACCAAAAACTAAAGTTTGGTGTGGTAAAGAAGACGAGGCTTTTTCTAAAAGAATTTTTTCAAACCTTGATCAATCAGACGGAAAGGTTGTCGCTTTATCTGTAGGTGATCCAAATAAACCGCATAAAAACTGGCCTGTACAAAAATACATAGATTTATTAAATGATCACAAACAATTTATTAACTGTGTTATCTATATGGGATCCATTCATGAAAAAGAAGCGAACGAACAGATTATTAATTCCGTTAATATAAAGTACTTTGACACTTCGGGCTGTTCTCTAATGGAAACAGCCGCCGCGCTAAAGCATTGCGATGTATATATAGGCCCAGACTCAGGTATAGGCCATCTTGCTGCCGCTGTTGATACGACAACAATAAGCTTTTTTAGTACAGCAAAGCCCGAGCATTACCGTCCCTGGGGTAATAAAGCTTTTTGTTTTTTAGGAGAAAACAGACAGGCTGAAAATATATCTGTTAACAGCGTGTCTAATGCCTTGAGTCAGTTATTAAAAGCGTAATAAATTTTGGCATTATTAATATGCATCAAATTTTATAAAACTTACTTGTTATGATAAAAAAACTACAGAATTTTTATTTTCGCACGAGTCGGGATTTCTCGAATTTCTCTTATCTCAGACATAAAAAGTTTGATGCTGTCGTGGTTAGTATGCATCAATCGGGAACTCATTGGCTAAAGTATATGTTAAGCATGGCGATTGCATATGATAAAAACCTGCCTTTCCCAGAACATATTGGTGACGATATGATTATAAGTCCCGGGCCTAAAAGAATGCCAAAGCAAATTACTTCGCCTTTAATTTGTACATGTCATTCAATTCCAAACCCCTTGATTAAGGCTTCTTTATCTAAAAACCATAACCAATACCCAAAGTATATAGTTTTAGTAAGAGATATTAGGGACGCCTTAACTTCGCATTTCCAAAAACATGGGAAAATTTACCAGTGCTCTTTTTCTGAGTATCTTTCAGGTGACCCATTAAATAAGAAATTTGATAAAGATATCTGGTGGGATATTCGGTTTCTTAATCGTTGGGGCGATCTTATTAATAATGATAAAGGGCAAATCAAGGTTGTTAGATATGAGGATCTGATTGATAACACGGCTGAAAAACTAGAAGAGATTACCAGCTTTATAGGAGTAGAGTTTAATGATACGCATAGTTCGATAGCCTATGCTGTTAATCAATCAAGTAAAGAACAGATGGCGAAAAAGGACTTAAAGATAAATAGCTTAAAAGTCGTAAACATGTCTAACAAAAATCGGGAAAACTGGTTTAGCGAAAGCCTTAAACGTCGCTTTCAACAAATACGCAAAGAGTACCTCCGCCATGACTTTTCCTATAATTATGATGAGTGGTAAAAGTCTTGGGTTATCTACTGTTCTTTCATTGCAGCAAAAACTTCGTTAGGCAAAATATTGCTCATACAAATATTATTTGAGCAATCGGTTTTCAGACAAAAGCTACAGTTAAGCACTTTTTCCAAAACAATAGTGTTTATATAGTTTGGAAACCATTTATTAGATAAATCGCGGGTAGAAAAAAGAACAATCTGTCTAGTGTTAGTTGTATCACACAAATGCATGGCGCCAGTATCTAGACTAATAACAACACTGCACTTTTCCAGAACATAGCGTAATTCGGGTATTGTTAGTTTTCCACAAAGGTTGAAGATGTTTTTCTCTTTTGACTTTATTTCTTCAGCTTCTTCAATCTCATCTTTTCCGCCCAGAATTAATATGTTTTCTTCGTTGCCAATAAGCTTTGATAAAGATTTCCAGTGATTTAGTGGCCATTTTTTCGGCTGTAGTTTTCCGCCTATCAGAAAAGCGATAGGCTGAGTGTTCGTTAGTTTACGAATTTCGTCGCATTCAGGTTTCTGTTTTTCAAGGGGGTAAGCAATTTCGCCATCAAGACCGTTTGCTTTGAGGGTGTTAATAAAGCGCTGTCGTTCTGTAGGAATAGTTTCGTGTTTTTTTTGCAATTTCATAAAAGACTTTACTCGGCCTATGTCCCAACCAAAAGCATTTGGTATTCCTAAATAAAACCGAACTAAAAAGATATTGCGAATGGATTTGTATAACCCTATATTTTGAGGAAGCTGTATAAACAAGTCATACCTCTGGCCTTTTAATTTTTTTAGTATTTCCTGCCGCTGTTTTTTTTGAATGTTATACAGATTGCTGATCAAGCCTTCGTGAATACCAAGGTCTTTAAAAGAAACCCCATGATTGTTTACAGACAAAAGATCTATTTGTGCATCAGGATAATTTTGTCTAATGATGCTTATTGCTGGAAGCGCAACAATAGAGTCTCCGAATGCGCCGTCCCGGTTTATTAATATTTTATTAATATTTGATTTTTTTTTAAAAAAAAGAGAAACGGAAATATTAATAACGGTTAACCTAAGTAATTTTATAAACCTGACATAAGCAAGTGCCAATTTATTGTTGAAACTCATAGCAGACTCTGTTGTTTTAATTTATTTATTACTCTGTCAACGGTTATGTTGGAAATATCATCCGGCACGAAGCTTTGATCGTTTTTTGCTATTTTTGTTTGTGCCGTTATTACATTTTTCAATTGTCCTAAGGCGTGAGTTCTTCGTGCATAGGTTGGGCCGAATAAACCGAAAACAGGTATTTCAGAGCACGATAAAATATGCATTGGTGCAGAGTCATTTGTTACAGCAAAGGCTGCTTTTTTTCCTAATTGCGCAAGCGCAAGAATACTAAATTGATTTGTTGCGTCTATGCCAATGTCCATGCTTAAGTTTTTATTGGTTTCTATATCATCGTTACCACCTATCCAGACTATGGTGTAGCGTTCACTAAGAGCAGAAGCCAGCTCAGGAAAAAACGGCCATCTTTTTTGTAAGTGTAAGCGGCTAGAACCAGCATGTAATAAAACAAAGCGTTTTTCTGACAGCCTTTTCTCGTTCAGCCAGTTTGATACTTCGTTTTTAACAGCGTTGCTAATTGGAAGAAATGGTCGTGGGGGCGCCTTTTCAATATTTGCGCTTTCCAGTATCTGGTTTAAACGATCAAATGAATGACATTCGCCTATATACTTCGTTTTAGGGTGTGCATGATAAGGAAACCGAGGGTGATTGCCCGCACGATATGGACTGTTGGAAAGCGCACAATATAGAATGGTCCTGTCGTTTGATTGCAAATCGTAGATTCGATCGAATTTATTTTTTCTTATCCATAGTATGGATTTAATTTTTTCTAGCAGGCTTTTTCGATTGAAA
>JBELBG010000193.1:0-3730 GCA_042095435.1 Thiotrichaceae bacterium
TTTGATTTTGCAGGTCGAGTATTTAAGGACGTGCCAGCACCTACCAATCTGGTTGTTCCACCCTATAAGTTTCTTACAGCAGACCGCCTGATAATTGGCGATGATAGTGAGGCAGTATAATGGCGGATATCGAAAAAGAAGTTGTTAAGGGCTTAACTGGTATGAGGGATTGGGTCGATGACCGTTTCCCGTTGATGAAAACCTGGAATGAACACCTTGCCAAATACTATGCACCAAAGAATTTTAACTTCTGGTATTTCTTTGGAGGATTAGCGTTACTTGTTCTGGTTATTCAGATTCTTACGGGTATCTGGTTAACGATGAACTATAACCCGTCAGCGGAAGGTGCATTTGCTTCAGTTGAATACATTATGCGCGATGTGCCGGGAGGCTGGTTTATTCGCTATATGCACTCGACCGGTGCTTCTGCTTTTTTTGTCGTCATCTTTTTACATATGTTTCGTACATTATTATATGGCTCCTACAAAAAGCCGCGTGAATTACTATGGTTATCAGGTATGGCGATTTATCTGGTAATAATGGGCGAAGCATTTTTCGGTTATCTTCTACCTTGGGGTCAAATGTCATTTTGGGGTGCGCAGGTTATTATTTCCTTATTTGGCGCTGTTCCATTTATTGGCCCAGAACTGGCAGAGTGGATTCGAGGAGACTTTGTTGTTTCAGGTGCGACATTAAACCGTTTCTTTGCACTGCATGTTATTGCGTTTCCACTTGTGCTACTTGGCTTAGTTGCTTTTCATATCATAGCCTTACATGAAGTGGGTTCAAATAACCCGGATGGCATCGAAATCAAAAAGAATAAAGGCGCTGACGGTATTCCGCTAGACGGCATTCCTTTTCATCCGTACTACACAGTAAAAGATATTTTTGGCGCTATTGTCTTTTTAATCTTTTTCTTCGCGATTGTTTTCTTTACGCCGGAAATGGGTGGATATTTTCTTGAGCACGCTAATTTTGATCCTGCTAACCCATTCAAAACACCGGAGCATATTGCACCAGTCTGGTACTTCACGCCTTTCTATGCAATTTTGCGTGCGATACCTTCGATAGCAGGTTCAGCGTTCCCAGGTGTTGTCGCGATGGGTTTAGCGGTGACCATCTTTTTACTCTTGCCTTGGCTGGACAAAAGCCCGGTGAAATCGATTCGATATCGAGGAAGAAACTATAAAATTGCTTTAACAGCTTTTGTCATTAGTTTTATAGCTTTGGGTTGGTTAGGCATGCAAAGTGTTACGCCACTTTATACCTGGTTAGCACGATTTTTCTCATTGGTTTATTTCGCTTTCTTTTTCTTAATGCCGTTTTATACAGCAACAGATAATGACAAGGCCGTTCCAGATAGGGTTACAAGTAAATGAAGAAATATAAACAAATACAGAATCTGATTTTTATATTTTTAGTATCAATGTCTACCAGTGCCTTTGCTGCGGGTAGCGGGCCGTTGTTGCACATGGAGGTTGACCTTTCAGATCAAGCTGCATTACAACGTGGTGCGAAAACATTTGTAAACTATTGCATGGGTTGTCACTCAGCGGCGTATATGCGTTATAACCGTATCGGTAAAGATTTGGCAATTAGTGATGATGTATTGAAAGCTAATTTAATGTTTGGTACTGATAAAGTAGGCGATACCATGACAATCGCGATGAGTACAACAGATGCCGAACAGTTTTTTGGCGGAGCTGCACCACCAGATTTGTCAGTGATTGCTCGTTCACGTGGCGCTGATTATCTTTATAGTTATTTCAAAACATTTTATGTTGATGAGTCGCGTCCTTTTGGTGTAAATAACCTGACGTTCAAAGATGCTGGTATGCCAAATGTCTTCTGGCAATTACAAGGTATACAACGCTTAACAAATACCAGTGAAGGGCAGCATGGTTCCAGTGTTGAAGATTTGGAATTAATCAAACAAGGCACACAATCTGAGGAAGAGTTTGATCAGACTGTACGTGATCTGGTTAATTTTATGGTCTATTTAGCAGAGCCTATTAAACTGAAACGTACCAAGATCGGCACTTGGGTACTTTTGTATCTCTTTGTTTTTGCAATAGTTGCATACGTGCTTAAAAAGGAATACTGGCGAGATATACATTAGTTTCAAACGAGAACCCCCAAAAGTTCAGAATATGTAGTATAATCGCGCGTTTTTTATAGTCTGGAGAGTTTATTAATGGCAACTGTCGCCAATCGCCGTTCATTAATGGTTTTATATTCTGATAGCGTAAGCCCAATCGGGCATGCGGTACGTATTGTTTTAGCAGAAAAGGATGTCAATGTTGAAATCAATTACATCGATGAAGGTGATGCTAGACCGGACGAATTAAATGAGCTGAACCCTTACAATTCGACGTTAACCTTAATTGATCGAGACTTGGTGCTTTATGATGCAGATATCATTATGGAGTATCTTGACGAACGTTTTCCTCACCCACCATTAATGCCTGTTGATCCTGTAAATAGAGGTCGAAATCGTCAATTACGTAACAGAGTCATGCGCGATTTATATGAAGCAGTTAACGATATAGAAAGCAATAATGATATTGCTGCAGCAAACGCTAAAAAAGTATTGCGTGATCATTTAACATCGATTGCGCCGGCTTTTTCTCAAATGCCTTATTTCATGTCTGAAGAATATTCTTTAATCGATTGCTGTGTTGGTCCATTGATGTGGCGCCTGGATCAGTATGGTATTAAATTACCTATGTCAGTTAAGCCATTGCAGGAATACGCTGAAAGAATCTTTGAACGCGAAGCGTTTAAAACCAGTCTTTCTCCTACGGAAAAAGAATTTAAAGAAGAGTCTTTATAAACTCTTTACGAATTGAATCATGACGCCTAATCGACCTTACCTCGTACGCGGACTGTATGATTGGACTTGCGATAATTATTTAACGCCGTTTCTTCTCATTGATGCGACAGGTGATGATCTTAGTATTCCTTTTGAGTTTGTCGAAGATGGTAAAATCGTTTTAAACATTTCACCGAACGCTGTTCGTGATCTAGATTTAGGTAATGATTATATTAGCTTCAAAGCGCGCTTTTCAGGCCAAAACATGAACGTTTATTTTCCCGTGAATGCTGTCTTGGCAATTTATGCAAAAGAAAATGGACGTGGCATGATTTTCCAAGAAGAAGAGCAGGAAATCGAAAACAAGAATGAATCTGCACCAGCGCTAGTTGAAGATAATAAAGAACCTGAAAAAACAAAAGCTCCGCACTTACGCGTAGTTAAGTAAACTGTTTAATAATTCAACATCTTCTTTATTGCTTGAGTGGGAGCATTTAAGTTTTTCTACAGGTGATTTCATACCATGCTCACGTTTAAAATCTATAAAAGCATATCGGACAAAGTGTCCATTAAAATATAGTTATTGCGCAATAACTAATCTCACTGCCTGTAATTCATACTTCGCATTATTAATCGCTTCAGTACAAGCGTGATGTTGTTCTTCCAGAAATTCTATTTCTTCTTTTCTAATTGTCGCGTTATTCTTTTGCAGTTGTTTCATGCGTTCTATTTCTGAACCGAGTAGGTTTTCGACACGCTGCTGTGCTTCTTCTTTTATTTTCGGTAGCTTTGATTGACTAAATTTAATAGCGAAATCAATCATTACTTCGAGATCAGGTTTAATTTGTTTAATGATCGCATGCGCGGTTTGTCGATCAACTTTCATACTCAATATATTTAGCTTTGCGTGTTTTAATA
>JBELBG010000194.1:0-3712 GCA_042095435.1 Thiotrichaceae bacterium
TACACCCCTTTATAAAACAATTGCAAAAGGAAAATGATCGATTGATCGTTTTGGGTGACTTTAATATCGCGCCGGAAGATCAAGATGTTCATGATCCGGAAGCCTGGCAGGGGAGTGTACTAGTTAGTTCTGCTGAAAGAGATGAATTTGAGAAATTATTATCACATGGCATGAAAGATTGTTTCCGCTTGTTTGATCAGGAAGAAAAAAGTTTTTCATGGTGGGATTATCGGGCAGCAGCCTTCCGCCGCGGTCGAGGCTTACGAATCGATCACATTTTAGCCTCAGAAACACTATCAGAGTCATGCAGCGCATGCTATATCGATAAAGAACCGAGAAAACTTGAACGGCCTTCTGACCATACACCCGTAGTTGCAGAATTTGAGTTTTGACGATATAAAAGACTAAAGGTTTTCTCTTGATAGCTCGAAATAGATAATGACTACATTCTTCGATAGCTTATATGCAAAATAGTGACACAAATTTCAACTTTGACGAATGGGCCAAAATAGCCAGGGAAGATCCTGACGCATTTGAAAACATGCGCAAAAAAATGATTCAAGATGTCATTGATGCAACATCGCCTGAAGTAAGAAAACGCATGCAGGGGCTACAATGGAAAATTGATAATATACGTGCAATCTCTTCCAATCCAATGGCTTCTTGCTTAAAAATCTCGCATATGATGTGGGATAACGTACTCGGAGAAGATGGCCTACTTGAAAACATGCGCAAATTGAATGATCCCGAGCAAATATCAAAACCCAAACAGCCAAAGCAATCGGCCACAATCATTAACCTGAATAATAATATAACTGAACTCGATAAAAGCTGAATTTCGCCTAAATTCAGATGAATTCAGGATTGCGTAAGCTATCAGTTTGGCATAAACTCCCCGCCCTTATTGATGAACAGACATTTTGAGCAAAGAATAATGAAAGCAGATATACACCCAACATATGAAGAAGTCGCAGTTCAATGTAGCTGTGGGAATACCTTCAAAACTCGTTCTACGCATGGCGGAGACCTTCACCTTGATGTGTGTTCAGAATGCCATCCTTTTTATACTGGTAAACAGAAAATGCTAGATACAGCCGGCCGAGTAGATAAATTTCGTAAAAAATACGGTATGTCATCATAACGGGATTGGTTTCAATTACGCTTTCCTAAAAAACGCCCTATACGGGCGTTTTTTTATGTACAGGACATTATCTATACCTACTGTGCGTTACAGGCTCACAAATGCGCACTAGCAACACTCTGCACAGAAAGAACCGTCGCTAATTGTTCAAAAATAAGTTTTAGATATTTTCTACCATCTACTTCCATGTATACCTCCTGTATCATTTGCGAGGCTATGAGGTATATATTTTCAAACTTAGCTATAGTAATTATATTTACACTATTCCTGCTACCCCAGAAAGCATACGCGAAGCCTGTACTTTCAGAAAATTGTGTAAGCACTCACTTTGATGAAGATATTTATATTAAAGAGGTTATTGATGGCGATACCGTCATTCTGTCAGATGACCGTCACATTCGTTTAATCGGTATCAATACACCAGAAATTAATCACGAGAATATTAATCATTCAGATGCAGGCGCCTTAAAAGCAAAGGACAGTCTGGAGAAGTTACTTAAAAATCAAAAATCAGTTCATCTGACTTATGGAGAAGAACAGTTTGATAGGCACAAACGTACATTAGCCCACTTGTATCTGAAAAACGGTCTAAATATTCAGGCAGAACTACTCCGGCAGGGACTGGCTATGCCATTAAGAATTGCACCTAATTTATCTTTAGCTGATTGCTACAACACAGCATCACTATCGGCTAAACAGAAGAACCTGGGATTATGGGCCTTACCGAAGTATCAAACACGTCATGTAAATAAGTTAAAAAACTCGGAGAAAGGCTTTCATATTATTTCCGGTAAAGTCGAACGAATTACAGAAAGCCGTTCATCACTCTGGCTTAATTTGAAAAATAATGTAGCGCTTCGTATTCATAAAGATGATTTAAACTATTTTAATAAAAATGATGTAATGTCTTTAAAAGGAAAAACTATTGAGGCGAGTGGCTGGCTATATAAACGCAACAAACAATTGCGAATGCGTATCAGGCATGAACTGGATTTAAGAATAATTGATTATTAAAGAAACTGATCTTTTTAAGAGCTGTCGAAAAACAATGAAAACAAAATATTTACTTCCTACTTTACTATTATCACTTTCTCTATTTGGCGGCTGTGCCGTTAACCCTGTCTCAGGCAAACAGGATCTGGTTCTTTTATCAGAAAGCGATGAAATTGCGCTAGGCCGTAAAACCAATGAAGAAGTACTACAGCAATATAAAGTTTACGATGATCCGGCGCTACAAGCCTATGTTCAAAACATTGGCAATAAAGTCGCTCTAAATAGTCACCGTAACAATCTGAATTATCGCTTCACTGTTCTAGACAGTAAAGAAGTCAACGCTTTTGCTTTACCCGGCGGCTATATTTACATTACACGAGGCTTAATGTCTTATTTAAAGTCGGAAGCTGAACTCGCTGCCGTATTAGGCCATGAAGTAGGACATATCACAGCGCGCCACTCAGTACGCCAGTACAGCGCAAATCAATTAACCAATATAGGTGTTGCACTTGGTTCTATATTTATACCGGGCATGAATCAGGCATCCTCACAGTTAGCCCAATTATTTGGTGCAGCATTGCTCCGAGGTTACGGCCGGGAGCATGAACTGGAAGCAGACCGGCTTGGTGCTGAATATCTGGCACGCACGGGTTATAACCCGAATGCGATGCTTGATGTTATTAGTGTTTTAAAAAATCAGGAAATATTTGAAAGAGAGGTCGCAAAAGCGGAAGGCCGGGAACCCAGAATTTATCATGGCGTTTTTTCAACACATCCTGACAATGATACACGTTTACAAGAAGTAGTCGGCACGGCTCATGGGCTAGCCGAAAATACGGCATCGGCAAAATTTGTTGGTTATGAAGAATACATGTCATATATAAATAAAATGGTTTATGGAGACAGTCCCCGCGATGGTATTTTACGTGGCCGACGTTTTTTTCATGAAGATTTGAACTTTTCGATGACGTTTCCAAAAAAATGGAATGTCTCAAACTTACCCGACCAGATCTTATTAACTGCGCCTGGCAGGGATGCAATCATGCAGATTACCGCTGAAGATATTAATAAAAAAACCTCGCCTAGAAACTTTATGATTCAACGCATGGGTTTAAATAACCTCGATAATGAAACGGCGTTAAATATTAATGGCCTGAAAGCGCACACCGGTATATCTGTTATCAATACAAAAGAAGGCGCTCGACCAGCACGCTTTACCGTCATCTATTTCGAGCAGCGCGCCTACATTGTGGCCGGAACAACTACAGTCGCAAATAATCTGGCTAAATATGATCAAGCTATCCTGAAAACAGCAAAAAGCTTTCACCCCTTAACAAAAAAAGAGAAAGCGCTGGCTCAACCGTTACGTTTGAAAGTCGTTCAAGCTACGAATCGGACACGTTTTGCTGAACTAGCCAAACAATCATCACTAGATGCTCACGCAGAATCACAACTGCGATTATTGAATGCAATGTACCCCGATGGTGAACCAGAAAAAGGGCAGTTATTAAAGGTCGTAGAATAATAAACCGCTCTTCATTCAATAACAGCTTAGAAACAAAAGCTCATAAAGATTCG